>CAMCZE010000077.1 GCA_945885655.1 Bacteriovorax stolpii
AATAGGTACACCTGCAGCTAACATGGTGGCTAAGGTTCTAGTAAAACTGGAAAGATTACCCTTAATTATTAAACTCCCAAATAATGGAGCTTTCATCGTAAAACGGTCCCACTGAATTTTTCCTTGTTTCGTTCTAATGGAATTAATAAACAGCATTACCCCCGAAATCAGCCCCGCAATTAGTAGAAGGGTATAATTTTGGAAAAAACTAGAAATATCCATAACCACCTGAGTGACCCATGGAATTTCTTGATTTGTCTCTTTAAGAATGCCCACGAATTGAGGAACAACAAAAGTCATTAAACCAAAAATTACGATAATTCCCACAATCACAACGATCACTGGATAGGTAAGTGCTGACTTTACTTGTTTTTTTAATTTCTCAGCCTTCTCTAAGAATTCGGCCAATTTTACAAGGATTGTATCTAAGATACCTGCGGCCTCTCCTGCTTTAACAAGGGCACAATACAATTTATCAAAACCTTGCTGTTGAGACATAGACTCATACAGACTTTTGCCCTCTTCAACTTGAAGAGAGATATTTTTAACCACACGTTTTAAGACAAGATGCTGCTCCTGTTTATGAAGAATTTCCAAACATTCGAGAATGGGTACACCTGCATTGATAAGAATGGATAACTGACGGGTAAAGCGCATTAATTCAGCACGACCAAAAGGTTTAACTAAACCCTTCTCGACAAGTATGGTACCTAGATCGACTTCAAAAAATGAAGGGGGAATGACCTTTGTGGCCTTTATGTTTTGTCTTCTCAGAATTTTCTTCGCATCACGAATAGTCTCGGCCTCGACCGTATTTTCGACCCGCTTTCCCTCTGTTGTAAAACCAACGTACTTAAACTTAGGCATAAATTAATTATCTCTTTTTCGGTTTATCTGTCACACCTAACATTCGGGCCAACTCTTCAGGATTGTTTGAATAAGTCATGGCCGTCTCGGGAGTTATCAAACCAGCATCAAGCGATTTTTTAATATGTTGATTCATTGTATTCATACCTGATTCTTCCTGTCCGATCTGCATCTGGGAGTAGATCTGGTGAATCTTATCTTCCCGGATCAAATTTCGAATTGCAGGAGTGATTCGTAAAATTTCTTGGGCCAAAACACGCCCCTTTGGAATTTTAGGAAGAAGTTGTTGGGCCACCACACCCTGCAGAACAAATGAGAGAAGTGTTCTGATCTGAGCTTGTTGCTCATGAGAAAAGACGTTAATGATACGGTTAATAGTTTGAACCGTTGAATTTGTATGAAGAGTTCCAAACACAACATGGCCCGTTTCTGCAATTGTAAGTGCAGCTTCAATTGTCTCCGGATCACGCAACTCTCCCACGAGAACGATATCTGGATCTTGTCTCATAAGAGATTTAAGTCCCTTCGCAAAACTTAATGTGTCTGCGCCAATCTCACGTTGGTTAACAAGTGACATCTTATGCTGATGCACGAATTCAATTGGATCTTCTAGAGTGATGATATGGTTTGGAGAATTAGCATTTAGCTTATCAATAATTGAAGCAAGGGTCGTAGACTTACCTGACCCTGTAGGACCAGTTACAAGAAAGAGGCCACTTGAGACGTTTACCATCTCTAGGAGTACAGGAGGTAACCCCAAAGCCTCAAAATCCGGAATTAAACTTGGAATCTGTCGAAATACTGCGGCCACTGAACCCTTAGAATAAAATACGTTGGCACGAAAGCGGGCAAGCCCCTTAATCCCAAAAGAAAAATCTAGTTCTAAATTTTTTTCTAAGTCCGATTTTTGTTTTTCTGTGAGGATTTGATAAATAAGTCGTTTGGTATCATCTGGTGTGAGACTCCCCACTTTTACTCGAACAATATCACCGCTAATTCGCATCCCGGGTGCACTTCCAACCGTTAAATGTAAATCGGATGCACCATTATCAACCATAACCTTAAAGAGTTGCTGAATTTGTAAATTTCCAATCCCTTGATCAGTGCCAGTTTTGGTTTGGGTTTGGGTACTATCGCTCATTTATAACTCCTAAATTTGATCTGAGGATGAGTTTGTCACGGCCTCTTCAAGTGTTGTGAGGCCCTGCGCCACTTTTGTAAGTGCACACATTCTTAAAGTCTTCATCCCGTCACGGATCGCTTGTTTTTTAATGTCATCTCCAGAAGCATTTCTCAAGATGAGCTCTCTTATTTTAGGAGTCACCATGAGAACTTCATAAATCGCAATTCGACCTTTATATCCAGTATTGTTACAGAGGTCACAACCTTTACCCTGAAACACTTTAATTTTTTCTGCTGAAGCAGGAGCGAAACCAACAGCAATCAGCTCGTCAGGTAACGTTTTTCTTTCTTCTCTGCAGTTCATACAAATTTTACGACAAAGACGTTGGGCCACAATGACATTCAAGGCTGCTACCACAAGGAATGGTTCAATTCCCATGTTAAGAAGACGAGTTACGGTAGAGGGAGCATCATTTGTATGAAGAGTAGATAAAACTAAATGACCTGTAAGAGCAGCTTCAACTGCAATTTCTCCCACCTCTAAATCTCGAATCTCCCCAACCATGATGATATCTGGATCTTGACGTAAAAATGCTTTAAGTGCAGTGGCAAAGGTGAGTCCCACTTCTTTTTTAACGTTAACCTGGTTAATGCCTTCCAAGTTAAATTCCACCGGATCTTCCGCTGTAGAAATATTGTTATCTGGTGTATTTAATTCAGCAATCGCTGAATATAAGGTGGTCGTCTTACCAGAACCTGTTGGGCCCGTTACCAGACACATACCGTAAGGACGGTGAATACCCTCTTTAAATCCTTCAAGTTGTTTGGCCTCAAAACCAAGCTTTGTCATATCAAGCTGCAAATTTGATGAATCGAGAAGTCGCAGAACAATTTTTTCCCCAAAGAGTGTAGGAAGAGAAGAAACCCTGTAATCGATGGGTGTTCCACCAATTAAAAGTTTGATACGCCCATCCTGTGGCTTACGTTTTTCTGAAATATCCATCTGAGACATAATTTTAAGACGTGACAGAACCGAAGCCATCATACTCTTAGGTGGCTGCGCAACTTCAACCAAATTACCATCAATCCGGAATCTAACTCTGAAAATTCTTTCGTATGGCTCCACATGAATATCTGAAGCCTTTTTCACATACGCTTCGGCGAGCAACCTATTAACGAATGTTACAACGTCGTCCGAAATATCTTCGGCCTTAATATTCTCTTCGGCTGCCGCAGAATTTGAAGTAACTTCTTGAATATTATTAATGAGATCATCTACAGAATCTTTAATCCCAGAGTATAACTTTCTCCACGAGGAGATATTGGTTAAAATAAATTCAACTTGTTTTTTAAGTACATCGGAAAGTTCTTTAGTCGCTTCTTGAATGACACTTGGATCAAACGTAGCCAATGTAACTTTTGTCCCTGTTTTTTGAATAGGAATTGCTCGATACTTTATGACAAGTTTCTTTTTTAACGTCGAAAGAGTATCTGTTGGAACTTTAGCATTTCTTAAATCAATGAATGTCATCGAAAATCTTTCAGAACATATTTTTGCGAATTTCATTTCATCAAAGTAAGGCATGGATAAGAGTTCAAACTCATTAATCTCATCTTCTTTGCCCATGGCCAAGCGGCGCAACTCTTTGAGAGTGGCCATCCCGGTGTTAGTGACAATATCGATGAACTCTTTTCGAATCATGAAGTAATTAACCCTTTAATTGTATGTAAATCATTTCGGATTTTTCAGTACTTAAGTTTAGGGTTAGTTCAGAATGTAGATTGCTAATAATTGATCAAAAAAGTTTATCGTAACTTTAAAAAATCTTTTGAAAACTCTGCATCCGACTTAATCTGTAAGATAAGATCATTAACAGATGGAAATTTAATTTCATTTCGAATTTTATGAAGGAACTGAATGTCTAACATCTCTCCATAAATATCAGTATCAAAGTCAAATAAGTGAGTTTCAATATGTAGGTTATGACTGTCTTTAAAAGTCGGGTTATGGCCAATATTAGTGACCGAATTAAAAACCATCTCTTTATATATGGTACGAGTTACGTACACACCATTATGGGGTACCAAGAGGTCTGAAGAGATTTGAATATTGGCCGTTGGATATCCAATTTTTTTACCTCGGCCCTCACCTTTAACGACGAGTCCTTCTAAATGGAAAGGACGAGCAAGAATCTCTTCAACCTCATGAATGCGACCTGACAATAAACAGTCTCTGATGAGGCTAGAGGAAACAACTTTATTATTAAATTCAAACTTGGGCTGAATTTCTACGTGCACACCATGAGGCCTACAAATATTTTTAACTTGATCAAAACCACCTTGTTTATTTGCTCCAAAAGCAAAATCATAACCAAGATAGAAGTTTTTTAAATTTGGAAAACATAACAAATGATTGGTCAAAAACTGTTCTGGAGTAAGAGTACTGAAGTCTCGAGTAAATTTCATCTCAACTAAATAATCAACACCTAGAGTTTTTAAAATGGTACGTCGTTGTTCGTAACTACTAATCAAAAATCGTTCCATTTCTGGCTTTAAGATTTTTTGAGGATGTGGAATAAAAGTTACAACCGCAAAACTTATATTTTTCTCTAAACAATCCCGTTTAATTTTTTTAAGAAGCTCACGGTGTCCAATATGAACACCGTCAAAATTACCAATAGTAAGGCCAAGTCCTGGCATCTCATTATTTTGTTTCGGAATATCAAGAAGGCTTGGAACTATCTTCATTCATTTGACTCGCAATATATCGTCCCAATTCTTTAAAATAAGACGCACGATATGTAAACTGCAATTGCGTCTTGCGTACAGAGTACTCTTGATTATCACTGGCCTGCAAAAGATCGGCAAAATAAGATTTTGCTTCTGCCGTCAACGGGGACTCATGAATGATCTTTTGTGGAGTTTTACCAGAAGTTTGGATAATGGGTGTAATCCATCCTACAAACTCTGGTAAATGAAATTTACCACTTTTAAAACTAGAGGGTATTCGTGGACCACTCTGCATCCGAAAAGTAGGCCTAAATGTTACGACCCAACCTAGAGCGATGATAACGGCAAGTGCCGCTAAACCTAAATTAAGGTAAGGAAGCCATCTTTGATATCCAAGATCAAAATGTTTTAGTGGATTTGAAATTTCTAAGGGCGTTGATGATACATAAGGTTTGTCTTGTTTTTCATTTTTAGAAGAATCTGCCTCTTTTGACTGTTCTGGGCGAGCAGGGATCGCAGATCCACCAGCGACAACAATCTCAGGAATAGTGATCTGAACCGGCATGTACTTCTGAGTGTTTGGATCTAAGTAACTAAGAATCTGTGTTTTAGAAGGTGATTGAAAATTTTCTTTTGCCAAAAATGTATAATTAAATGTTTTTGTAGCAAGATCCGCATTAGTTAACTTTAAGTCGCCATTAGATTCAAATTCTTCCAATCCTGGATGTTTTATAATTTCAGGAGCTTCAAGATTTTCAAGGGCACCTTCACCAGAAATGGTAAGAGTTATCTCTAAAGGTTCATTAACAATCAGTCTTGTTTGTCCAAATTGCGCCTGAATATCATGCTTTCCAACCAGTCCAATAAAATGTGGGGGCACAGGTTCAGGAAGTGGCAGTACTTGAACTTTAACCAACTCACTACTTAATGATTTTGTTTTTAAATTTCGGCTTAAACCGAATCGGGCAAATGGATCATTGTTACCACCTGCCGCATAGGTCGCTGTCACCTGCAAGGGATCAATCCTCAGTTCTCCTGGCTTCTCTGGAAAAAGTTTTGCGGCATAAATAAGACTTCTTAAATATATTTGCCCGTCCACAGACACTCTTTCAGAGCGATCGGGTTCCTGTAAGAATCGTTTCAAAAAATTATTGAGCTGTGGATATTTTTTTACATCAATATTACTTACGGGGACTTTGCTGTATAAAAAATATCTAACAACGATTCCTTCACCGATAAATATCGTTTTTTTAGGTACATCTGCCATGACAAATACTTCGGGAACCTCTTCGGCTTCTTTAACAACCTGAATGTTAACCGCTGGGTGCTTTATGATTATTTTACCAAGCTGAATGTTGATGTCCCTTAATGTGGAAAATCCAACAGTATTTGCAACCATGTCATAAACAAAGGTCATTTCACGAGTTACAGAAAGTTTTCCGTTTGCATATATAGTTCGAGTTGAAACACCTTGATTGGACTTATCAACAACTTCGACCCGGCTTGGACTGAAGTTAATTGTGGGCTCCTCTCCTGAATCAGTGTAGATCCGAAAATATACCTGAAAAACCTCCCCTGCTACTGGTCTTGGGGGATTCAGTTCAATTTTAACTTCATTTGCTAAAACATAACTAAAACTGAAGGTTGTTAATAATAAGATTATCCATTTCATTTCTACCAGTCCTTACTTTCACGAGATTTTCTTTTGTTAAGTTCTCGCGTTCCGTTTTCGATCATTTTCATCTGTAGTTGTCGGTCATCAGACATCAATTGTTTTAGTTTTGCCGGGATCTTCTTGGGCGGAGATGGTTTTTTTTCTTTTCCTTCATTGCCCTTATCTTCTTTTTTACCTATTTCACTTTGACCTTTTTCTTCAGCCTTATCCTCTTTATTATCATCACCTTGCTTTTTATCTTCTTGATCCTTAGGATCTTGTTGATCTTTATTGTCCTGTGGCTTTTGCTGATCATTCTTTTGTTGCCCAGATTGTTTTTGTTCATCTTTTTTATCGCCCTGACCTCCGCCACCACCCTTATTTTTCTCATCTTTTTGATCTTTGTTATCTTTTTTCTTATCTTGTTTTTTTTGCTGCTCTTTTTGTTCAATTTGTTTAAAAAATGCTGATACATTTTTGCTCATCATCTCGTTAAGCTTTTTAGACTTCTCGCCATGATCTAGTGATTTTGATAATGAGTCATAAATTTGTAAACCCGAACCGGCATCACCTTTTTCTAAAAGTCCTGTTCCATAATTTAGATATGCTTCCGGGGGAATTAATTTATCAATTTTTTTAGGATTAAGGTTTTCTTGATAAAGGGCCAGGGCCTCTTCCTTCGAGCCTTCTTTATAAAGCTGGTCAGCGAGTTTAACTTTTTCAAGATGATTGAGTTTACCTTTTTGTAACTCACCAAGACGCTCAATTGTAGACTCGGAAAGTTTAATTTCTTCTTTTTCCTCCGCTCGAATTGGAGAATATATCATTAAGAAACCTAGAGAGAAAATACGAATCGCTTTAAAAAAGTAAGACAAAACAAGGAGGATGATAGAAGGAACAACTATCCACTCCATTAACACTGGCCTAATGATCATATCCTGCTGATTTTCGCCTTTAACTTTTTCTCCACTAAAAAAATCAATGATCTCATCAGAAGGGAGGGTATAACTATTGGCAAGCCAATATTTTCCAGAAGGAAGATCCGAGGCCGTTGTTTTAAAGAAGTTCTCGTTTAGTTTCGTTATAACATCTCTACCTTTGTCTTTTTTATAACCGAATCTAAACCCATTCCCATCATCAAGAGGAATTCTTCCACCCTGTTCAGTTCCTATTCCAACTAAAGCGATGTGTACATCTTTGGGCACATTAAGCTTAACCCCTTCAGCCGTTTCTTCACCATCTGTTAAAACCAATATGTTTCCCCTGGCCTCTCCTCCAACTTCTCGAAAGTATTGTATGCTTTCTTGAATTGCTGAGGATAATGCCGATGATCCATATTGATTACGCAGATTTTTAATACTTTCCAATCGTGCATCAATGAGATCAATATCGTTTGTAAAGGGAACTATCTTTTTTTGAATTTCAGCAAAGGCCACAATCGCAAGCTGATGTCCGGCAGCTTTCCGAGCAAAATGTTTGGCGATCAGAGAGGCTTTCTGTAAACGGCTTGGTTTTACATCCTCGGCCAACATGCTGGCAGAAGTATCAATAAGAATAATTGTTCTTTCTTCAGGCACTTCCATTTTTACTTTTTCTTCAGGGCCTCTAAGATCTAGGAGACTCAAAATTAATCCCCCCATACCTAAAACAAGCAGAAAAGTCGAAATGACACTAAAAAAACTTCTTTTAAAAAACCAATATGTTCTAACGACTTTAAAAAACTTTTTTTCAAGAATAATGACTAAGAATATGAACACAACAAAAGCAAAAACAAGTCCTGGCCAATATTGAAGTTGATTAAAATTCATACAATATCCTTTAAAAGCAATCTTCTCAGCACTTCTACAACGAAGAGCAAAGACACTCCAAAGAATAAATAAAAGTAGAATTGTTCATCATATACAATCTGGTGATTGACTTTAATTTCTGTTTTCTCTAGGTTTTGAATATCAGTCATAATATCTTTGAGGGCATCACTACTTTTTGCTGGATAAAACTTACCGCCAGTAAGTTCACTAATCTCTTTTAAAACTTTATAATCAATGGATCCACCAGGTATAAGTTGATACTGAGTCCCAAACAATCCATTTCCTACTGGAATTTTTGCATCATCATCTGTCCCTAGACCGATAGTATAAACTTTTATTCCGTATTTTTTGGCTTCCTCAGCGGCCTGCAGGGGAGTCATGGTTCCAACATTAGCAACACCATCAGTTAAAAGCACAATAACCTTATTCTTAGTTTCACTATTTACTGCTCGGGCTACAGATAGTGCCAAACCATCACCTATATTTGTTCCACTTCCTAAGTAACCAATCGATATCTCTGACAGGGCCTGATCAACGAGACCAGGATCAGTGGTTAGTGGCAAAAGAGTAAAAACTTTTTCTGAAAAAATGACAACTGAAATTCTGTCAGTAGGTCTCATACGGACAAATTCTCTAATCCTATTTTTTGCCACCTCAAGTCGATTTGGTTTTATATCCTCTGCAAGCATTGATCTAGAAACATCAATACATAAAACAATATCATTAACTTCAATATTACTAGGTGAGAATTTTTGAGGTTTCCTTGGCTGCATAAGTGCATAACTCAGAAGGCCCCAGGCCAATAAACCGGATAAAAACAAACTATGCCTTAGAACCTTCTTAAACCAAAAATATCCCGATAGTTGTTGGGGAAAATAGAGTTGTGCCTTTAGAAAAATCTTCCAATAATCAAGGGCCCACAAGATTCCTGCAAAAAGACCTAACCACAAATAGAGTGGAGTTTTATACTCCATTGAGATCTCCTTCTACTTGCAATAAAAAGTCTTTATAAAATCTAATCACAATAGATTTTTCCTCATCAGTTCGTTGTGCCCTAAACTGATATTTAAAAAGTACTGCTTCAAACTTTTTAAATGGTTCTTCGATGTTGGGGAATGCACCTAGAAAAATATGTTTATTTTTCCATATGATAACAATATCATCATAAGTTTTCGCTTGAGTAAGCTGAGTAATAAGAATTCTTCTCTTTTCTTTTATTCCATTTTTTTCTTGCATCCTGCGATTTATAAAAAACACACCTATACTTCCTCCAAGAACGAACAGAGCAATACATGCCCATAAAATAATTTTAGGCCGGGGGGGGATTTCAAATTCTCCAAAAAGAAGTTTCTCTGGTACCTGTACGGCATTTACCGTTACTTCATTCCAGCTAATTATTAGTTCTTCCCCTTCATAATTTTCTTTAAAAAAATTATGACTAGGTACTTTAGTAAACACGACCTTGACGAGAGCTGTTTCTTTTGAAACTTCAAAAAAGTGGATCATTGTCCCAATCGTCTTACCACGAAGCTTGTTTAGATCAAAGGTTGGTGAATTTGATTGAACTGAAACCTTTGCTTCAATTATTTCGCCCTGGTATATATTCGTTTCCAAAAACTGCAAATCTACTGTGACAGCAGCATGAATCGTAAAACTCAATAAAAATATAATTAAGCTATTAATCACAAAAGCTCTTTAATAAATTTTTCAAGATATCTTTCATGAACACCAATTTCAGAGAATCTCTCTTTTTTGAACATAGGTTCCTTGTCCAAGCTCTTAAGGTCTGTAACCATAGTTTTGCCATTTGTTGGATTTTTCGTTTTAAACAAAAAAGGCAAATCAATATTTTTATCAATCGGAGAAAAAATTCGAATACAGTTCATGTTTTTTCTTTCTAGTAATTGTTCCCAGCTTTGTTTATCTTGCATCAAGCTCAGATCACCCAGATAGATAACTTCTTTTCTTTTGGCCAAAAAAGATTTTAGCAGTGAAATCTTTGTTCGCTCTGGAGTAGTATTAATATTAGCTTTTGGTTTAAAGTTAACCTTTCCATCGGCATCTAAAATTCCTTCTCGCTCTAAAATGGAAATAAATAGAGTTAGCCCTTCCTTGCCATTTTTAGGAGGAAGATTGATTATCCGGTCTGACCATATAATTACTCGAACTAAGTCATGGGTTTCCCCGGCCAATAGATACAATAAAGCAACAATTTCTACCAAGGCTTGAAGTTTAGAAATCTCATTGTAACCATAAAGTAATGTGTGGCTAAGATCGACACAGGCGATGATTTCCACATTTCTTTCTTCTTCAAATGTTTTAATATAAATATTTGCCGATTTAGCCGATACTTTCCAATCAATAAAACGGACGTCATCACCTGGCACATAAACTTGATGCTCTCTGAATTGAAGACCAGAACCTTTAAAATGAGACTTAAGCACTCCAGTGGAATACGCATTTGAGTTCTTGAAAATGTGGGTTTGGATCATTCCAACGACCCGTTCAATTTCTTTTAGGTTCATATTAGATAGAATTCGCAGCGATTGTTGCTACTAAGTTTCTTATGTTGATCTTATCAATTTGTGCTTCATAAGTTGGAATCACACGGTGACCAAGGACTGATGGAACAATGGCGAGAATATGTTCAGGAGAAACATAATCCTTGTTATCCATAAAAGCTTTAAACTTAGCAATCTTATATAGCCATATCGATGCTCGTGGAGATGCTCCTGCTACGATGGCACCGTCATATTTTTTCATAAAGAATTTACTTCCAGGCCTTGTGGCATGAACCATACGAATGATCATATCTTTTATTTTTTCATCAACATAAATCATTTCCACTTTTTCTTTTAATGCATACAGGTCTTGCTCCGCAATGGCTGGTTTAAGATCAAGTTGCTGTGATTTGAGACCCAGAACACTTTTTTCGGCCTCAAAATCGGGATAATCAACTGAGATCTTCATCATAAAACGATCAAGTTGTGCTTCAGGAAGATTATATGTTCCTTCTTGTTCTATTGGATTTTGAGTCGCAAGCACAACAAATGGTGATGGAAGCCGGTGAGTCTTGTCGCCAATAGTAACCTGTTTTTCGGCCATGGCCTCAAGAAGGGCCGCCTGAACTTTTGCCGGAGCACGGTTAATCTCATCGGCCAAAACAAGTTGAGAGAAAACTGGGCCAAATTTTGTCGTGAACTCTTGTTTCTGTTGATTATACATCATCGTTCCGATGAGATCTGA
>CAMCZE010000078.1 GCA_945885655.1 Bacteriovorax stolpii
ACAAACAACATCTATCTACAGAGCAAATCGTATTGATTCAACTGATTCCATGCGCGTGAGTGCTCTTGAATTTTATTCACAACTGATTGCAGGTGGCTCCACTTATGAAGAAAGACTTAAACGTTTTGAAATTGATAACTCTGCTGGCCCTACTGGAAACTTAACCTATAAACAAATTTCTGACATCACTCGCTCAGCAGTTGTCCTCTCAGGGACCATATTTAACTATAGTCTTTATCAAGAAGAAAAAGAGAAAGAGTTTTATGATTTTAGAGACGCCATACAACTTGGTTTTCAGCCCGCTTTAAAAACGAGCACAGCGATCAGTGGTGCTTTCGTTCAGGCCTACCCAGTCGCAACACTACCTGGCACATTAAAAATCAGCTCATTTAACGGTACGAACGCTTTTTCGCAGGACATAGTGAATACGCCAAATGTCCAAGATGTCGCTGTTGATATCACCGACGATGGAACACATATGGTGGTGATCAGTAAACGTGGGGCCAATCTTTACATGTTTGTTTCTACTGATTCAGGGGCGACCTTTACGTCGACGACTGCTCTAGGCATTTCTGCGACCTTAACCGATTTAAAAGTTGGGATTATAAAACCAGCTGGTCTACCAGAAATTCTTATCGCTGGGATTGATTCTGGTTTTTTTAAATTCAGTATTACTAAAAGTAATGGAACTGCCACCCCTTTCCCTGTGATTGTCACTCCTGCTGTATTTTTAGCAACGGGTGCTCGAGAGCTTTCCATTCTAAAAACAAACAATTCTATCTTTAATCTTTATTTGAATCATAAAGATGGATCGAATAACAATACAATGAGTATCTGTTACCTTAATTTCGCTCAAAGTACTTGCACTGGTGTTAATGGTACTGATTTCGGAAATGTACTTCCTATATTAAACTCTGCAGGAGAATTTTATTCTGATATGTCCGTTTCACTTAAAGTGGGTGTGCCGGTAGTGACATTTTTTCACAATGGTCCAAATGTTTATAAAAAGGCCACATTTTTGGGCACTGCTGTTCCCTACTCTTTAACGACCCCTACGCTCACAGCATCTCAGGCCGACCATATACCTTATACGCCATCTAACATTGAGACCTATAATGCTGGTTCTTATGCTCCTACGGCAACTACGTCAATGTCTGTGCCCTATTTCCCTCTGTCAAACGGTGCTAAAATGAATCTTATGAGTCTTGATCCAACAACATTTATTAATAATTTTACGAATTCAACGACATTCCGCATCCTTCAAAACTAAGTGTTTGAATAATGACCTTTTAAATCATGTAAAATCATGAGCAAAGTCAAGTTCATCAATCATCTCTGGTGTTACGCTCTGGGCGTAGGTAACTAAGGAGAATTTTATGACTAAAGCAATTCCTCAAATTAAAAAGTATATGGTGACTCAACCACGTTTTGTTGAGAAGGATCAGTCTCTTTATGAGGCCGCTACTCTAATGCAAAAAGAGGGATTTCGGCACCTACCAGTTCTGTATAATGGCCAAATTGAAGGGGTTCTCTCTATGACAGATGTGAACCTCGTTACAGCGCTTAAAGGCTCAGACATAAGTAAAATGAAAGTTATGGATGCTTACACGCCTAATCCCCTAACAGTAACCCCGGAGACTCTTGTTGATGAAGTCTGTCGCTCTATGGCCCAACAAAAACTAGGTTGCGTTTTAGTTAAAGACAATGAACACTTAGTAGGAATCTTTACTTGGATTGATGCTCTTAACGCCATGGATGAACTCTTACACACCAGATTGAAATAAAGGGTCATGATGAACCATCGTTCACGAAAATCATTTTTAGAAGTCATATTAGAACCCATTAGTCATTTCATTAATCAAGTTCCGACTAAAAATGAAATCAATGAACTTACGGCCTCACCAAAATGCAGACAACCTTTATGGGATCAAGGGTTTTGTTCTTATTTTAAGAGAACAATCCACCCTCGTTTAACGAAGATCAAAAAAAATAACAAGTCCACGATTTAAGATGAATCTCTTCTATATGGAATAAAATGAACCGAAAGCATTTCAATATTTATAAAGCTCATGGTGGTAAAGAAAAGTTTTCTGGCCGTAAACTATTTGCCTCTTTAAAAAGATCCGGATTACCTTATAAGCAGTGTCAACTCATCACTGACAAGGTCAGCAAAGAGATAAATGAGGGTTCAGATACTAAAGAAATATTTAAAAAAACCTTACGTTTAGTTAAGCAAAACTCACATGTGGCCGCTGTTCACTACTCCTTAAAACGCGCTATCTTTGAATTAGGGCCGACAGGACACCAATTTGAGTTATTTGTTGCGAAATATTTTCAACATAAAGGCTTTAACACCAAAACTTGTCAAACCCTCAATGGAAGATTGGTTAAACATGAAGTGGATGTTATTGGAATGAATAACAACACCCGCATTTTTGCTGAATGTAAATTCCATAATCGACTTGGTATAAAAAATGATATTAAAATTGCTCTCTATATAAAGGCCAGAAGAGATGATTTAAAAGAAGGTCCTGAGGGTAAAAATTTTCATCATTTTTATCTCGTCAGTAACACTGCTTTTAGTAAAGATGCCATCACTTATTCTGCGGGGTCTGACATCGTACTTTTGGGAGTGAATGCACCATCTGATAGATCATTTCTAGATGAGATAAAAGATTTAAACCTTTATCCAGTAACGAGCTTACGGGGTCTTAGTAAGCTTCAGAAAAATGAATTATTAATAAAAAATATTATTCTTGCAAAAGAACTGCCTCGTCACATTAATTTTCTTCTAAAAATTGGCATGTTGGATCATGAGATAGATAAACTTCTTGGGGAGATAAAGATGTTGGAGACATATTAATATGGAAATTCTTTTTTGGGGCTCCACCGATGATGTGACAGGATCAATGACTTTTCTAAAAACAAAAGAAGGTACCATTCTCATTGATTGTGGGCTGGCCCAAGGCAGCTCAGATGTTGAAAAGATAAATCTCATTCCTTTACCAACAAAACCATCGGAAATAAAGGCCGTGGTTATTACACATGCTCATCTTGATCACTCAGGATATTTGCCCCGACTCGTTAAAAAAGGCTTTAAAGGTAAAATTTACTGCACTCCTCCAACGGCAAAACTAATGCGCATTATTCTTTTAGATAGTGCAAAATTAAATGAGGATGGATTTTACGAAGAAGAAGATGTCATACACACACTCCAACTTATTGAGACTCATGAATGGGGAAAAAAATTTGAAGTAACAGGTCTCACAGTATCATTCATGCCTGCAGCTCACATTCTAGGAGCATCATCTGTACTGATTAACTACAATGAAAAAAAGATTATTTTCTCAGGTGATTTAGGTCGTTTTGATGATCCAATACTTCCACCACTTTGTCCTTCTCCACCAGCAGATTATATCATCATGGAATCCACTTACGGAGGAAAACAGCGATCTGGACATATTGAAGAAGAACTTCATCATTTTTTGACAACGATTGCAAAAGACTCCCGAGTAGGCATTATTGCAAGTTTTGCAGTGGCAAGGGCGCAGACCCTACTGACTCTGATCTATGAATTCTATAAAAGACACCCAGAAGAAAAAGTCAGGGTCGTTATGGATAGTCCTATGATGAAAGAGGCCAATAAGGTTTATCAACAATATGCACATCTCACAAATTGTAAAAAAGAGATTTTTGAGGCGTTAAATAATATCGATGCTATTGAATATCAAAAAGAATGGGAGTCCTTAAAACGAAAATCAGGCCCCCTTATTATTCTTAGCTCTAGTGGAATGGTCACAGGAGGAAGAATATCACGCCATTTATTGAACTGGTGTGATGATAAGTCTGCCATCCTCTACTTACCTGGTTATCAAGGTCTCGGCACTCCAGGGAGATCATTACTAGAAGGAAATAGAGTGTTAACTGGCCCTGATGGAAAAACATTTCAATGGTCTGGTGAAGTCTGGAGTTCAGAAGCTTTTTCTTCACATGCGGATCAAAAAGAACTTATTGAATGGGCAACAAAAAATAATCAAAAAGGGCACTATTTTCTTCTTCATGGTGAGACCGCAGCTAAAATCGCCTTAAAAAAAGAACTACAAAATGCTGGTCCCTCGGAGGTCATCATACCCACCAGAGGAACCACATTTGAGATCAATTAAATATCTTTTATCTTAGAACAAGTACATTCGCAGGAGAATATTTAAGCTGATGCTGTGCAAATGAACTATCAAAAATATTTGTTAATCCATGTTTACCTCGAGTGGCCACAATAACCAAATCGGCTTTTTCATTTGCAACATAATCAGTAAAGGCCGCCTTCTCGTTGGCATCAAAAAGACATTTAAATTTCACTTTACCATGATGAGGTAAAATCTGATTTTTTACAGAACTTAATTTGGCCAAGATCGCTTCTTGGATGCTTGGTCTTTCTTCTTCTAAAGGATAAGTGAGAACAGAAAGACTCATTCCTCGAGCATAAAGAATAACGGGAACAACATGCACAAGATGAATTTCACAATTAACATCTATATCCATGTCTTTAAGCTTCATTAATGGTTTTTCAGTTTCAGGTTCCAAACTCACGGCAACGATAATTTTATTAACTTTCATATGCTTCCTTTTGTTATCCATCACGTTTTTATTTTAAAGGCATGATGTGCTTCTTGATAATAAATGTTTTAGATCAAATAATAGAAATCATCCCACTTTCACCTCATTGGAAAGTGGAAGATTTTTTTCAAACTCTGAAATGTTTTTTAATGTTGTAGATGCAATATTGCTTAATGCCTCATGGGTTAAAAAACCTTGATGGCTTGTGACTAAGACATTAGGAAAAGTCAATAAACGGGCCAGAATATCATCATTGAGAATTTTACCAGAAAGATCCTCAAAAAAGACGCCTGCTTCTTCTTCATAAACATCAAGTCCAGCATGCCCTACGTGACCAGTTTTAAGGGAATTTATAAGCGCCTTCGTGTCCACAAGGGCACCTCGTCCGGTATTTATCATCATGACCCCCCTCTTCATTTGAGAAAAGGCTTTTTCATCAATAAAATGCTTAGTTTCAGAAGTTAGAGGAACATGTAAAGAAATAATATCAGATTGCCTAAGGATGTCTTCGAATCCAGCATAGTGGCAATGAAGCTCCCTAGCAAAATGTTCATCGCGCTTGATATCGTATAATAAAACCTTACACCCAAAACCGAGCATGATTTTTGCTAACACTTTACCAATACGTCCCGTACCAATAATACCTACTGTTTTCCCGTGGAGATCAAAACCAACTAAACCATTTAGAGAGAAATTACCCTCTCGTACACGATTATAGGCCTTATGGGTTTTTCTATTCAAAGTTTGAATCATCGCCACGACATGTTCAGCAATCGCATAAGGAGAGTATTCTGGAACTCTTGCCGCTCGTATACCTAATGAGCTGGCCGCTTTTAAATCCATATGATTAAAACCAGCGGATCTTAAAGCAATAAAATGTGTTCCTCCCTCTTTAAGAAGAGTAAGAGTCGTTTTATCTAAACGGTCATTTGCAAATGCACACACACAAGAAAATCCTTTTGCTAATGTTGCCGTTTCTTTTGTTAATCTCGGTTCAAAATAATGTATCTCATGTTTGCCATCTGCATTTTCACTATCAAAAGCTTCTTTCTCAAATGGATGGGTGTCAAAAAAAGCAATTTTCATTTTTTACTCCATAATTTCAAAATTTCTAAAAATGTGACGGGAAGTAGACTCAAAGTTAATAAAAGAATATTTTCACTAGACGAGAGTGCTCGTACTTTAAAAAGATGTTGGAAAAGTTGAGTATGTTGGATCAAAAGTTGTAAGACAACTGGACCTATCACTGATCCTAGATGCCAAGGATTAAACTTTAATTGAAAAAATGTTTTATTCTCACTTCGACATGAAAATGACCTAAATAGACATAAATAAACCAGAAAGGTAAACATCATGCTCTTAGAAGTAAGTACATCACTTGTAATGAGCAAATACCGATAAAGAGATAAGGCCATCGCGGTATTTATGAATGCCACAAACAATAGTTCCTTAACAAATATCTTATCGAAAAAATTTGAAGGAGAAGGGCCAGGAGAACTTTTAAGAAACTCATGAGGAACTGGTTCAGAGGCCAAGGCCAGAGAAGGAAAACCATCAGTCACTAAATTAATCCAGAGAAGGGCCAAAGGGGCCAACGGCATTGGATACCCCAATGCCGTTGCTCCTAAGACAATAAGAAGCTCTGCTAAATTAGTTGAAAGTAAATATTGAATAGTTCTTTTGATGTTTCCATAGATTGCTCTTCCCTCTTCAACCGCAGAAACGATACTAGCAAAATTGTCGTCAGTAAGAATCATGGACGAGGCCTGTCTTGCCACTTCCGTTCCTGCTTTTCCCATAGCAACTCCAATGGAAGCTGTTTTCAAAGCTGGGGCATCGTTGACTCCATCTCCGGTCATTGCAACAATATGTCCATTGTTCTGTAAGGCCTGAATGATTTTAAGTTTGTGTTCAGGTGTTACTCTGGCATAAACAGCAGTTTGTTCAGCCTTTTTCTGCAGTTCTTCTAGACTCATTTTATCTAAATCACTTCCTGTTAAAACACCGTCAAAAGATCCAATCTCAGTAATGCCCAACTCTTGAGCTATCACCTTCGCCGTAATTGGATGATCTCCTGTAATCATAATAACCTTGATTCCCGAAGCTTTACAGGTCGCTATCGCTGGAATGGTTTCTTCCTTTGGTGGGTCAGCAATTCCAACTAATGCTAAAAAATGTAAGTCTTTTTCTATCTTTTCATTTTGGTTTTTCAACTCTTTCCAAGCAAGAGCAAGAGTTCTTCTTCCTAAAGAAGAAAGATGTTGAACTTCTTGACTAATCTTAAGTTTTTCTTCTTCTGATAATAGACAAATATTGATAAGAGACTCTGGAGCACCCTTGGTGAATACAATCTTTTTATTATCCTGGGCCACCACACTCATAAGTTTTCTATCACTGTCAAAACTCAACTCATCAATGCGCTTCATAGACTTTCGTATAACATCAATGTCCTTGCCTTGAGATTCAACGAGATACAAAAGTGCAACTTCTGTAGGATCACCAGACTCCCCTTGGCCTAGTGATGCATTATTGCAAAAGACCAAACTTTTATAGAATTCATCAGGGCCCTGAAATGTTTTTTCGTCAACCAGACCCTTCTCTATGGAAAAGACTTCCCTCACTCGCATTTTGCCAGTCGTGAGAGTTCCAGTTTTATCTGTGCAAATAATATCTGTAGATCCCAAAGTTTCTACTGCGCCCATATTCCTTATAATGACATTTCTTTTTGTCATTCTTCTTGTGGCCAAAGTTAGGGCCAAGGTCACAACAGTAGGAAGTCCCTCCGGGATGGCCGCAACTGACAGACTAATGGCCGCCATTAAAATGATGGACCAACTATCTCCCTTCATCATGCCAAGAATCGCAACAAGGACGATAACTGCTAAACCTATGTAGAGGAGGTATCGATTAACTTTTTCCAATCTCCTCTGTAAAGGACCGAGTTGGTAATGAGAAGATTCTAATAGACCTGCTATCCTTCCAATCTCAGTATTCATTCCAGTATGTGTGACAAGGGCCTTACCAGAGCCTGAGCTTATTGCCGTACTTGCAAATAGCATATTTTTTCTTTCAGCAAGCACTGTTTCCAGGGGTAAAATATGGTCAGACTTTTTTACTGGTAAGGATTCTCCAGTTAAAATAGCTTCATCCGCAGATAATTGGTGGGCAAGAAGAACACGCGCGTCGGCAACGACGTAATCCCCTGCTTCAAGGTGAAGAATATCGGCCGGAACTACGTCATAGGCCTCAATAGATTTAATTTCACCATCTCGAATGACCCTTGCCCTTGGAACAGAATTTTTCTTAAGGGCCTCAAGAGAAGCTTCCGCTTTTGACTCATGAATATATCCAATAAGTGAATTGATAAGGACAATGATCAAAATGGCACAGGCGTCAAGAAATTCTCCAAGGATTAAAGCAACGACCGTGGCCAATAGAAGCGTTAACGTCATGGGATTTTTAAATTGCCTTAGAATAAGTTGAAAATGACTAATCCTCTTAGATTCGCTGAGAATATTTTTTCCAAATTTAAGATGAGAAGACTCTACATTTTGTTTATCAAGACCATGCTCAGGATGAACATTCACTTGTTTCAACATTTGATTTTTATCTCGTGACCAAGGTGCTTCCATAAACTTTATCTTAGACTAATTGTGATTAAAAGACATGACATGGCCCTAACTGGAAATCATCTTTGTTACTGATTATTAAGTTACAAAACAATAATAAAGATTTCCCAACTCTAATTATTCAGGAAAACTTTAATTCTAGAGTTTAATGACCTCTTAAAACGACTCACAGTGTCTTCAGTCTTTTTAAATCTTAATTGGAGATTCAGGAAGACAAGCTCCCTGAATCTCTAAGACAATAAAAAAGAAGATAAGGATATAAGCTTTTATCTTCTTTCAGCTAAATTCAAAACCTTATTAAACGATTTTCCATCCATTGTACGTACATGAATGAGGGGTTGTTTTGTTTCCATTTCACTTAGATCCAGTTTTACAGGAAAAGATACTGCTGTCATTTTCATGGGACAAAAGTCAGAAACTTGTTTCATCATTGGTAAAACTGATAAGGTGTCTCTTTTATTTGAAAGGATCTCAACTTTACTGAATTCAATACAATGACTATATTTCCATCCATGAAAAATATAATTATTTTCAGAGACATTTTCTATTCTATCAATAGCAGCATAAATGTTTTCATCTACGGAATGGGAAGTAGCTTCTTTAATTTGAAGACTTTCAGTTAACTCAAATGGTGATCGATGATTCACTCGTACGCCGTATTCTCCACCTTGGAGGGTACCAAGAGAAATAACTTCTTGAAAAGGAACGGCCATATCAATACAGTTTATTGAAGCCTTAGGAAGAATCGCCGAAATATGAATGTCAATCATACTATCATTGATATTTACCTGAACAGTATTTCTAGCAAAACAAGGATTAGGAAACGTTCCAGTGACCACAATTTCTACTGAATCATTGTTATCAAATCCTTCTGGGATATAGAGATGATCCACAGGTGCTGTAACAATTTCTGGCCGAGCATGTGCGAAACCGGCCAATAAAATAAACAAAACTGCAAACTTCATAAATCCTCCATGTCATACTTGGTTTAAATTTAGTTTAGAATCCTTTATGGTTAATGAACCTGATCTAATCTGTTTTAAAAGGTGATCAAAATCATTATTTAAACACTTTAATATATGAAACTGTTGATCTTTGGCCCATAGATCTAACCAACTTAACCAGTCAACCTCTTCATCTATTCGGCCTTGTGACAGTAAAAGTTTTGATATCTGTACAAACACAAAATTCAACCACTTTAATGGCCTTGGTCATGTCTTTAGTTAGATAATTTTATAAAATCAATGGATAACGTTTGTGGAGGAAAGAAAAATGAGAAAAGGGTTATTTATTTTGAGTATCATAAGCGCAAGTGGTTACCTTTATGGTGGACCTATACTTCAAATGAATAAGGCCTTTAATTCTTTGACGGAGTTAGTCCCATTTATCACAGAAAAAAGCCGTTTCATGGAAAAGAAAAATGAAAAACTTATTGCAAGTGAATTAAAAAACATTAAAGATGCATTTAACCAATCCAAACATGAGACAATCCTAAAACAAGATCTTTTCGCACCTTCATATCTTCTTATAAAAGAAAATCTTACAAGTACCCTCGATGCTTTCAACAAGGGAAAAAAAGGTTACGCACATTGGCGTTTAAAAGAAACGACAACTCTCTGCCTTGATTGTCATACTCGATTACCAGAGGCCCATGCTTCTAGTTTTCAGGATGGTACATTACAAATTGAACAAAAGAGATTTTCAGATCAATATAACTTAGGGATTGCTCAGCTTATTGTTCGAAAATATTCCGATGCCAAAGCGACTTTTACACGTGTCATTGAGGATCGATTATTAAAAGGGCAACATAACGAACTGATAAACCCATTTAAACAAATTGTTCTCATACATACCAAAGTACAGAAAGATGCTGAACAAATTGAAGTTTTCCTCGAGCATTACATTAACAAGAAAAACTTTCCTACAGCAGAAAAAGAAGTTCTAAAAACATGGTCGGCCAGATTAAAGAAATGGAAAGGTAATAAATACCTTAAAACAATTCCCTCTTCCGATGGAGAAATGACTCATTTTCTAAATGAAGTTATGTCCCCTCTGTTTAAAAAAGATGTCTACGTTGGAAATTATGACATCGACCTTCTTTACTCTTACGGTATCCTCTCGAACTTCCTTTTCGAAAACCCAACTTCAAAACTAACACCAGAAATCGTTTATTGGCTTGGTTTAACAGAAAAAAACCTAAAACGAGAAAACTATTTTGGGTCAGGGGATCTCTTTTTGAAACAATGTATCCGGAGATATTCTAAACATCCTATTGCAAAAAAATGTTTTGCTGAATATGAAGAAAGCGTTGAGTTTGATTTTACAGGGACAGGTGGAACCTTTATCCCTGATGATATTCAAGATGAATTAGATGAGTTAGAAAAACTTCTTCCTAAAGAAATAAAAAAATGAGATTAATTTTTTTAATGATTCTATCATTTACTTCTTGTTCCAGAGTTAATGTGGCCTCAAAAGATCATTATTATTCAAACAAACGGTTTAGGCACGGAATTGTCCCTATGGAAACGTTTGTCATTCCAAAGACCAATGTAGTGAAAGAGAAAATCGATCAAAGTTCTGTCACGAGGGGTAAGTCACTCTATGTTAAACATTGTTTATCCTGCCACGGAGAATCTGGAACAGGAAATGGGCCTGAAGCCTATAAACAAGTTCACCCTCCATCTGATTTGAAAAAACTTGTAAAAGATGTCGCAGATTTTAAATTCTTCATGAGTGTTTCGCAATGGCAAGCAGACATGCCTGGATGGAAAGAGCAATTTAATGAGGCCGACCGGGAAGATCTTGTGGCCTACATAAAATCATTTAGATGAAAAATATTTCTTCCGACAGTAATAAATGGGGTACATGTTCACGTACCAATCATGACAAAGTGTTCCTTGAAGGCCCACACTCTAGGACCTTTGAATTTATCCATGCCTTTCAAGTATTTTTTGAAATGATTAAAGGGTTTAGAAAATTACATTTTGTAGGTCCCTGTGTGACCGTTTTTGGATCTGCGCGATTTCATGAAGAACATCCCTATTATAAGTTGGCCAGAGAG
>CAMCZE010000079.1 GCA_945885655.1 Bacteriovorax stolpii
AAATGTAAAACGAAGTTTAGTATTTTCGGCTTGCTCTTTTCTTGTCGGCATCCTTACCATAACCACAATCCTGGATGGGATACCTTTTCTTCTTACCATGATATTAAAAAGTTTGGCCTTAACGAGAGGAGATCCTTTACCTGTACCCAACGTCTCATGAATCGTTTTAATTTCCGTATTTCTCTGAATTTCTTCTTCAACGTAATAATAAATCTTGCGAACAGTAGAAGTCTTGTCTTCACTACCTTCAAGAATGGCACTCTCCAGAAGTTTGATCGCTTCCACATCTTCTGTAATAAGTTCAGGAATTTTTAAATATTTCTGAAGACCTTTAGGATAACTTTCTGTGTTGTCCTTAGAGATATTTTTATAAGAGAGAGGCTGAAGATCAACTCGAGCCGAATATGTCACACGACGGTTGATGTTTTCTTTTGAACTCCAAGTTGCAAGACTTGAATCGGAATTTGAATCGATAAAAACTTCAAAATCTTTTGAGCGGATCTTCTCATCAGAAACTTTGATCCCAGGACCTGGTCTTGGAATAGGGAAAGAAAAAGTTCGTTTTTCCCCTTTAGGACGGGCCGTTAAATGAAAGTTCCAAACATCATCCACCATCTGAGGTAAAAGCGAGAGGTTAAGAACTTTTGATTTATAAAAAAGGACCCCCAGAGGGAATACAATCAAAACAAATGTAACGATGACAATGGACTTTTTCATAATTTAATCACCAAGGACGTGCGAACGGGCCACATCCACAATAAAACGACCCAGGAGAAGGTTTCGGCCAACGAGGAATTTATAATCCATCTTTGTTCTATCATTGAGGTTGATTAAGACTTCGCGCTCAATATTTCCGATTTTCAATTTTTCTTTGATAACATAACGTTTTGAAATAAACCCAGTGGTACTAGAGACTTTTTGAGTTGTGTCAACCTTACGTAAGACATCAATGGTCTTTCCATCCTTATCTAAGGTTTGAAACTTCACAAAAACTTCTCCACGCTGCTCAACCTCTTCAATATTCACCGCATGCATCGAAGTGGTTTTAGCACCGGTATCAATACGGGCCTTATGTTTGATATGAAGTTCACCCAATTCTACCCATTCCACACGGCCAATGAGGATTTTCTCTTTAAGCAATTGAGCACGGACCCTCGAAACGAAGGAAAGATTAAGAAGGAGGCAGAAAAGAACCAATTTCACTTGTTATGCCTTTATTGACTGTCGAAATCTAATGATAATGGAAGCTAAGTACTCTCGGCAATAGGGTTTAAAGATAAACGGATGAATGTCGATAAGACTCCTAGTATGATCAAAGGAGTCTTTATATGACAGACCATTTTAAGAGCTATTTTCAATTTGTTTTTTTATTCACCTTTTTTAGTTTCCTAGGCGTACATTACGCTCATATGAAAACTCCCTCACTTAGCCGTGAGATTGCCAGCCAAAGCCCGACTGTTGTGCCATGGTATAATGCAGGTTTTAAGATTTAACGTATAAGTAACTTCAGCCAACTTAGTTTTCCTTCGTATGGTGGATATCGTAACGGAATATCCACTGTCGTTCCTTGTTGATAAACAGACTTGTAGTGTGTGAAGGTATCAAAACTTTTTTGTCCATGGTAACTGCCAATGCCACTCGTTCCTACTCCTCCGAAAGGCAAGTCTGGATTAGCTAAATGAACGATCGTATCGTTGATGCAGCCTCCTCCGAACGGCACTTGTCCCATTATCTTTCGACTTTTATCTGAATTCTCGCAAAATACATAAAACGCTAATGGTTTAGGCATTTCCATAATTTTCTGCAAAGCTTCTTCTTGATTCTCATAAGGAATCAAAGGCAGAATGGGCCCAAAGATTTCTTCTTCCATGACCTTATCTTTCCAATCAACATTTTTGAGAACCGTTGGTTCTATAAATTTCTTCTGACGATCCATCTTGCCACCAAAAGCAATTTTAGTTGGATCAACTAAGGCCTTTAGGCGATCAAAATGTTTTTCATTAACGATACGGGGATAATCAGGAGATGTTTCTGAATCCCCCCCATAAAAAGCTTTTATATGAAACTGAAGCCTAGCGATAAAAGCATCCTGTAGTTTTGCTGGGACTAAAATATAATCCGGGGCCACGCAGGTTTGTCCCGCATTCATGAACTTCCCCCAAGCACAACGTTTAGCAGTCACATCGATGTTAGCACTTTCATCAATAAGAAGTGGACTTTTCCCCCCCAACTCTAAGGTCACAGGTGTCAAATATTCGGCCGCGGCCTTCATTATGACCCTTCCAACTTCTGTGCTGCCTGTGAAAAAGATATAATCAAATTTTTGTTTAAGAAGAGCTTGTGTTTCTTCTATCCCACCCTCAACAACTTGCACTTCATCTTCTTTAAAAACACTGGTTAATAACTGTTGGATGACGGACGAAGTTTTAGGAGCATACTCTGAAGGCTTTACGACGACTCTATTTCCGGCGGCAATTGCACCAATAAAAGGTGAAAGACAAAGCTGAAAAGGATAGTTCCAAGGAGAGATTATAAGTACAACCCCATAAGGCTCAGGAGTAATAAAACTTTTTCCAGGAAAAAGAGTCAACGGTGTTTTTACTTTTTTAATTTTCGCCCAGGATTCGATATTTTTAACTGTTTGACCGATTTCTTCTAACATGAATCCTATTTCTGAAACATAGGATTCGAAGTTAGACTTTCCTAGATCTTCTTTTAAGGCATTACAGATCTGGGCTTCTTTCTCTTGTATCATTTTTTTAAGAAGGGCCAAGCGCTCTTTTCTTACTTTAACAGGGATAGCACCATGTTGTAGTTTTTTTTTCATTAAGAAGTTAGATATACTGTTTAGTTCCATTTTCATCTCTCAATTTTTAGATATTTTATGTAATTTCTGATAATAGATGACTTCCTGAAATTTTTAATCTCAGGGTACTGAAGTACGAACGAACTCTCATACATCATTGGAATCCATGGTAGATCGTTTAATACGATCTCTTCCATTTTGTGAAAGATCTTATCTCGCATTTCAATATTGCTTGTTTCTTTTAACTTTAAATAAAGAGCATCAATCTCCGGATTAGAATAACCTGCTTTATTGATTCCCGGAAAATTTGTCGACACTAAAAGTTGTAATATATTTTCTCCATCTGGATAATCAAATAACCAGTTATCAGTAAAAAACATGAGTTCTCCTGCTCGACCCTTTTTAAGAAATTCTGCAAAACTTAAAACCTGAATTTCCACATGAAGACCAATGAGTTCTAAATTTTCTTTGATAAAATCGGCTTCCACTAAATTGATTTTCTGATTGCCACGAGTGGAATAAATGATCTTAGGCATCTTGGCCGGATCATCAAAGCCTGCCATCTTAAGATACTCTTTTGCCAAGGCCAGATCCTGCCTAAAACGAAAATCTTTAGTGGGTAAATAACCTGAGATGCCAGGAACCAGGAGTGAGTTTGCTCTGAGATTAGTATTTTGTGAAATCACCTGTACGTATTTATTGTAATCAATAGTGTAGGCAATGGCGCGTCTCAGATACTCATTAGGTCCAATTAAAGGGTCTCGCATATTAAAAGCGAGCCAGCGATTGGCAAGAATTGGAAAATGTTTAAGCTCAACATTCTTTTGCTTAAGTTCAAGACTTAAATCCCCATTGGTGTCATGAAGATTAGGGATAAGAGTTTTTGGAACAGTAAGAATATCAATTTCATGATTGATAAACTTTTCCCAACGCTGATTTTCTTCTGAAGACACATAAAACCGGACTTCATCAATAAAGGGAATCACTTCCTTTGAAGAATCTAAAAGTTTTTGAACATTGGCGTATCGATCTCCTACACTGGGATAAAAATCAACACGGTAGTGTTGAAATTTCTCCATCGCAAAATACTGACCAGCAAAGCCTTTGTATTCGTATGCGCCAGTTCCCACCAAAAGATCATCCAGCTTATTTGATGCGTACTGAACAAGCTCCCAAGGCACTGGTGCTAAAAAATTCAAAGCGAGGTAATAAATAATATTTGGTTCAGGTTTTTTTAGATGAAGAACTAAAGTGAGGTCATCAAGTGCTTCCACTCCGCTCATTTGTACTTGAGGAAACTTTCTCCAGTCTTCGTTAATTCTTTTTCCATAATCATCAAATCCTTCAATGAGTCCTACAAACAAACTTCTACCCGGACTGTTTAAGCTCTCCATAGCAAGTCGTTTAAACTGAACGACAAAATCATGAGCTTTAAGCGTACGAGCTTTTCCACCGAAGGCCGGATGATCATGATATAAAACATTTTTTTTAATCTTAATTTTGACCTGGGTGCCTTTATTCTCAAAAGTCGGAAGAGATTCTGCTACAAGTGGTTGGATCTCATAAGGACGTTTGAGATAATGGTACTGAAAAAGAGGTTCAAGCACCTGGGCCGAAATGACGAGCGAATCATCACTGTAAGACTTGGCCGGATCTAGGGAGTCAATTGCATTATCTAGTGCAAGTCTTAGTACTGTTGGAGTTTTTGGAGAAATTCGAAGCTGACTCCAACTCCAATAAATTCCACTCAGCAACATAAAAAAAACTAATATCGAAACAACAATTCGTTTTGTCATAAGTTTATCGTATTATCCTTAAACGTTTGAAAAAATGATGTTTGTTTTTGACCCGTCACAAGTTGTGCCATCTCTAAAGCGGAACGAAATCCAAGTCCCATTCCATGGCCACTAAAACCACCCACCACATAAGTTTCTATAGGGGCCGAAATCTTTTTAAGAATCGGAAGCTCATGGTCTGTAAAACCCATGGTGCCTGACCATCGATGAAGAACTTTATATTTCAGTCCCAACAGATCCCCAACATAACTTTCAAGACCTGCTTGAATGAGAGGAGAGATCTTTTCAAAATCCCCTACTTCACCCTTCTCATCTAAAAGTCTTTTTCCGCCGAAAATAATCGTTCGATCATGTACTTTGCGCCAATACACTCTCTCAGGAGGATCGTAATAGAGTGACGGACAATTAAAGTCTTTTTCTAACTCAACTGCCAACATCTGAGCACGGTGGGGAATAATTAAAGGTTTAAAGACTTCATGAAATTGTGGGAAGTAACCATTTAATGCAAGGATAACTTTTTTCCCACGCAACACAAATGAATCTGTCATCACCCCATCAGGGGTTACTTTAAAAGCGGAGACATTTTCTAAAACTTTTATTTTCCTAGCTTCTAATTTTTGTTTTAGTGCCTCTAGAAGATGCACAGGTGTGACTTTATATTCAGGAGATGTCTCAAGCCCACCGTAAAACTTGGAGCGTAAGTTTTCTGGAAGCTCAGATTCGTTTCTCCATTCAAATCCAAACGACTTAGCATCAAAATCCAGATCTTGATGCAGTTTCTCATTTTTAAACAACGTCATCGAAGTTGTTGGAATAAAATCTATGCTTGAAGATGTTTTTAGAAAATGGTCATAAACAAGTTTTAAGGATTCTTCAGCAAACTTCAAAATACTCTGCGCTCCCTCTACACCCCACTTCTGGCCTAAACTTTTGTAAAAGTATGCGCTGCCTTTTGTCAGAAAGCCTGCATTCCGCCCACTGGCCCCGGCGCCCAGCTGACCACGATCTAAAACTACAATCTTAAGGTTAGGATTAAGTTCCGATAGCCAATAGGCCGTCGAAAGACCAACGAAACCACCGCCGACAATGATGATATCCGTTGATAAGTCAGGTAATGAAAAGGGCATTGAGTGTAACCAGAATGATGTCGTCATGCTGTTACCGTGGTGAGTCGAGCACAATTATTTTCTTTCATGAAAGAATCATAACATTAGGATTTTCGGAGGGCTATGATCAAGATGCTTTTTTATGATCCTTCATTTCAGGATAAAACTCTTCTTCATAATCATTTTTGTACCTAAGAAATAACTCGTAATTCCCAAATTCAATTTCTGACATCATGCCGATTTGTTCATCTAGAGACTTCTTAAAACACATTTCGATGTAATTAAGATGAAATGGATCCAAACCTGAAAAAAAACCCTCTGTCAGGGGCACTGATTTGAGGAGATCTTTTAAACCTTTTGCGTGAAACATAAAGACTCCCCCTTTTTAGCGACTACCCTCTTATCGGTATTTGTTAATCTAAGGGTGAGAGGAAGT
Source organism: Bacteriovorax stolpii (assembly GCA_945885655.1). Lineage (GTDB taxonomy): Bacteria > Bdellovibrionota > Bacteriovoracia > Bacteriovoracales > Bacteriovoracaceae > Peredibacter. Next base: position 6,145 of record CAMCZE010000079.1, read on the forward strand.
TGAATTTTCTTTTCTGACCCAAATCCGAACGTTTATACTATACCTGACTAATGAGGTAGATCCGACTTATCTACTCATCTTTCTCGTCAATTTTAGGACTTAATCATGAATAAAATCTGGGAAAACATTCTGGCCGAAATCGCCCTCTTAGCTTTTTTAGGATTTTTATATTACATCTGGCAGAGAAGACGGATTTTAAAAGATGAAAAAAATAAAGGTCCAATGGTAGCTGGATATATTCTCGAATGCTGCTTGGTTGATCGTGGTGAACAGACTGATCCTGAACTGGATGCCATCATTGAGGCCTTAGATGATTATCTTAATAACCGTGTGGCAACTCCTCCGCTGACCCAATTAAAACATTTTTCACAAACTCAAATTTGCTCGCCCGAACTAAAAGACATCATCACCGAAGGCCTGAGCGTATTGGAAAAAAACTAGGATGGAAAAAAAAAATTACATCACTCCTCTTGGACATCAAAAACTTTTAGGAGAACTTAATGAGCTTTTAAAAGTTGAAAGACCGGAAGTGACAAAATTGGTACAATGGGCTGCCAGTAATGGTGATCGCTCTGAGAACGCTGATTATCTCTATGGAAAAAAACGTCTACGGGAAATCGATCGACGTTTACGGTTTTTAAATAAAAGACTAGAAGAGGCCGTCGTCATTGATCCCTCAACTCTTAAGTCAGAGCGAGTACAATTTGGTGCAACAGTTGTTCTTCAGGATGAAAATAAAGTTCATAAAACATTTAAGATTGTTGGTATCGATGAAGTTGATACCAATCGTGGACAAATTAGTTGGCAGTCCCCCATAGGACGAGCATTATTAGGAAAATCCCTTCATGATCTGATTGTGGTTCATACTCCATCGGGGGAGATGAATTATGAGATCTTATCTATTCTCTACATGACCTAACGCCCGACAATACCCATTTCTAGATGCTTTTTTTTTATTTTCTTCTTGTTCTACGGAAAAAATACGCTTATACTTACACTAATTACGGAAAAAATACGGAGACATCCATGGCACTTACCAAAAAACAAAAAGACGTCCTTGATTTCATCACTGAATACGTTAGAGAAAATAGCTATTCTCCAACTCAAAAAGAGATTCAAGAGCATTTTAGTTTTAAGTCATTAGGCTCCGTTCAGGATTACATTAAGTATCTTACTAATGGTGGCTATCTTATTAATGACTCTCACTCCGTTAGAGGTCTTACGCCTTCAACGGTTCAACAGAACTCAGAAGAAATCCCTCTTCTAGGATCAATCGCAGCAGGCGTTCCTATCGAGGCCATTGAAAATACAGAGACACTAAGTGTCCCAGTAAGCATGTTGGGTCGAGGACAGCACTATGCTTTAAAAGTTAAAGGTGAGTCGATGATTGAAGAAGGCATCCTCAATGGAGATATCGCTATCATCAAACACCAAACCCAAGCCGATAACGGTCAGATTGTTGTTGCTGTTGTTGATAACGAAACAACACTTAAAAGATATTTCAAAAGATCTAAGCAGATAGAACTCCATCCGGCCAACAAGACCATGAAACCAATCATCGTAAAAGACAAAGAATGCGAGATCAGGGGTCTCATGGTGGGATTGATCAGAACTTACTAGTCCTTTAGCACATTTGATTTTTTGATATCAGACTTTATATTCGTCAAGGAGGACGTCTATGTTAGCTCACGCCATTTTTCCATCAGAGAACCAAGTTATTGATTCAGAAATGTTTTCAAAGATTCAATTGGAACTTGTTAATCGTTATTCTGTTGATCCCAAACTCGCTTCAGAGATGGCATGGGATCTATTAGAAGTTCTCTCGGCCGTAGATAGTGATTTGGATATATTTGAGAAGTACTTTTTACAGAAATAACGTTGAATAAATGCACAGGTGTTTTTTAGTCTTCGTGACGAATGTCACAAGAATTTTTAAACCCAAAACGTTTTCTTCTCTTAGGAGCCTTTTATGATCACAGATCAAGATTTATGGATTAGTAAGTCGTTTCTAATTCTTATCGGAAGCTTTATTGTTTTCAGTATCGTTGGCCTCGTATAACCATTCCTCCCATATGGGGAAACAAAGGTTTTTTTCACCTTTGTTTCCTCTTATTTGGAATAACAATCCTCTGGGCCCAACTTTTCCATAAGCTCTTTTATCTGATTTATTTTATTTTTATTAAATTGTGAATCACTAAATCGCTCTAAATAATCACCTACGATTAAGGATTTTGAACTTTTTTTATCCCCCAGCTTTTTCCGATATTCATCAATTTTATGACTGTAACAAAACAATGTTTTGCTAATAAGTTTCAGATCCGAACATCTCAACTCATGACTTAGTTCTTGGATAGTGTTGCCAAAGAAGTCTGATCCATATTTCAGATCTTTATCCGAAATATTTCCATCCATCGTGGAGCATAATGACTGCCAAATTAAAACGCTTGATTCTTTAGAAAAAGTATTTTTACAAAATCCTGAATCAATAAGGCTTGCATACCGATTTAGATAATCAACAAACATTTCAATGCTAACACATCCTTTAGCCCACATTTCACTCATCGTTTTTATGCCATAAGCTGTCACACACCATTTAGAATCACTTTTCAAACTAACCCTTTTTTTAATGGAAGTTTGCCCATCTCCATAAAAGCTCATTTGAGTGCCAGAACTCAGTACAGACTTACTAATCCAAGCGTTCATTTCTGCATGGACCTGGCCGACATTTTTACCTAACTTAAATTTGGTCATCATGGTGTTAAAAGTTAAAGGAGAAAGAGCATAACCATCATGACCTAAAAAAGTTGCAAATCCTGCCTTGAGGACTCTTTGCGAATAAATTGAATCCTCTTCCTTGCCATCAAGGGAGGAATATTTTTTTGAGTCAGAACATCCCATAGAATAAAAAAGACGAAATTTTTTTTGAATCTCAGGCCTAATGACAAATTTTTGTAACAACCCCGTAAGGTCCGAAATCATCCCACCATGAACCCCTGCATACACGTCTATATTGTTACCTTTTTCAAAAGCAGAAATCATTTTAGAAAAATCTGGGCAGCCTTGTTCGTTTAAATTCTTTATAACAAGATTTTTTTCTTCTGGCCGACACCCCTCTACATCCTCACATCTAAATGATTCCTCATCAGTCAATTTTTTACAGGCATCAATCTGAGATGGTTTGAGATAAATGATATTTTTTTCCGGATAATGAGATCTTAGAATATTACCGGAAGTAAATTCTGATAACCCTGTCACAATAGAAGTGTTGCTATCATTTAAAAAAACAATGGCAACATCATTGGATAACATGGTCCGAGACTCAAGATCATCGGCATATGCATACTGAATAAGGATCAGAAGTAACAAGATTCTCATTTAGATATCTATCGGAATATACGTCATTAATCATAAGGCCAGAATGCATAAACGACGTTATTTTCGATACTTACACCAAAGACTCACAACGTTTAAATAAAAAAATAAGATTCAATAATTTCTTTAGAGAGATCCTGATGTTGAAAATACTTTTTCAGAAAAACATGTTTAACAACAATATGATTTTTTAACATTACTCCGCACACCACATCTTTTATAAACAAAAGTTTTATATTGTTTGGATAAAAAGGCCTGTAATCAACCTTCTCTTGCCCAGACTCATCCATCACTGCCTCGATCAGCGAAAAATCTTCCTCCGTAACATCATCGAATTGAAGTCCCAATTTTTTTAGAGTGTAACCAAAAGGACAATGAAGGCACAGTGACTTACAACAAGTGCCTTTATTCTTAAGATATTGGCTGGTGAAAACGGTAAACCCTTCTGGGGTTAAATAAGAAAGTTCTTTCTGCATAGAATTCAATTATAATGTTTCTATGATTTTGTGGCCGCTACTTTTTATCAATATTCTTTACGCTCAAGACAGAGCGATGGAAAAATACTGTTTTAGTTCTCCTCTCCACATGGAGAGAGTGGCCCGCCAAGCGATGATCATCTTTGTTCCCTCAGATACTGTGGACAAAGAAGGATCTTGCCTTGCGGTACAAATGAATCCTCATCGTCGAGAGCTCATTCAAAAATTCATCCTTAATCTCTCACCTGATGCTTCTGTAAGTTATTCCACGGCTGAACTTAAACGTGAGGCCTGCCATCTTAAAGTTGAAAAAATCAAAACAACCAGTGGTGATAAGCGTGATCTTACACTAAGCGGAACACCTGTGGCCGAAGTTCAAGAAATTTCCCAAAATACGTCTGATACCTTTCAAATTTCAACCATTAAGGACTTTGAACTATCCGTGGATCAGGATTCAATCCGCGGTGAATGTCGATATATCACACCAGAAACATATGAAATCAGCATTGAAGTTATAAAACAGGCCAAGCCCCTCACTCCTGCACTGCAACCAGGAACAGTGGCCATCCAAAATTCGAATACTTCTTCAATCCAGGAAACATCTTTTCTTAAAACTGTGTTGCAATTAACTCGTGGTCAAAAAATAGATATTGGTGGCATTGTGAAAGATTTAAAAAACAAAAACCAGAGTGCTAATATTGATCCAGAAATTAAAGACTCAGTCATAAACCAAAACTCCCAAGAACGGGTCTTTTTATCCCTTCAGTAAAAATACCCCATGAGTATCTCTCTTTTCATTCTCGCCTCAAGGGATCACGCCTAACTATATGAATTTTAACAATATTAAAAAGCCGACTAAGCCAATCTGACACTCACCATGCAATCAAACTGGCCCTAAGGGGCAAACTGACCACATTAATTTTTATTTTGAATGATGGAATCACTTTGTTATTACAGTCATTTACAGCTTCTCGAAGTTGGCACGGACCTTGCTTTATAGTATTTCAAGCAGGGGGAATGTAACTCCAAAAAAGTTCAAAAAATTCCCTGGAAACTGAAACTAACCATTTCATTTTCTTTCCCAAAGCCTTCCACAAAACTTCACTGTTCTTTTCCCTGCAAGGTTAAATCAAACTAAAAAAACCCGGAATAAAATCCGGGTTTTTTTTGGTCTAAAATATTAGAAAGACCCTATTATTTCATCCATTCATACAGATGATAATGCTCTGCAGACATTCCTAATTTTTCGTAAACGCCTTGGGCCTTGG
>CAMCZE010000080.1 GCA_945885655.1 Bacteriovorax stolpii
ATTAGCAAATTCATCACGCCACTGATAGATCGTTGGAGAAGAAATTCCCAACTCATTGATAACTTCTGTTACTGTACGCTTGCCTCTGGTGAGTAATTTTTCGACTGCTGATTTCTTAAACTCTGACGAATAACCATGATTTCTTCTCATTCGATTCCCTAAACCGCCCCCTTAATTTATTTTATGGAGGCGACATCTATCCTGACATAGGGGGAAAGTAGCCTAAGGCACATATTTGAAGATAAAAACTTCAATTCTTTAACCTTGGATTCTAGACTTGAATTTAATACGAATTACTTTTCGGTCGCCTATACTCCTTATTATGTAGTTGCAGATACCAATGTAACCAATCCTGCCTTTCCTGAAGTTTCCATGTACCTGGCAACAAAAAATGAACTAAGAGTTTCAAGTGGATGGAAGTTGGGAAGATTTTGGAGTTTTGGCGGAGGTGTTGCTTATGATAAAATACGATATGCTCAGCCAAATTTTAGTATCTTTGATCTTGCGACGGCAAAACCTAACCAGCTCATTAAATTTCAAAATAAGTATTCGTTAAAGGCTGACCTGGGGCTTAGTTTTTGGGGTCAAGATTATCGTGGAGCAATTCCAAATATTACTTTTCAGGCAAAAAACTTGATGAGTGCTTATAAGCTGAATAGTCATTCAGAGGCTTCAGTGAATCTTTTAGAGCCATTTGCTTTATTTGAAACTCATTACATGACAACCCTTAGCTACAACATAACTTCGAAATTCGGTACGTTTAAGCCCGGAATTCATGGGTATTATGATGAGAATCTTTCTTTTTATAACAATTATTATGTGTTGGGGCTTGGATATGATTTAGGTAAGTTTGGAACAACCGTTGAGGGAGGGCCATACAAGAGATCAATGGGACTATTTTTTAATTCAAGTCGTGTTGATATGGGAGTCATTTACGTTCAAGATAAAGAGTTGGGAGCGATTCAAGATAGTTATTCACAGTCCGTCTATATAACAAGTGTGTTTAGGCTATGAAGTTATTGTTGATATCTTTCTTTTTTATATTTTCGGTAGAAGCGGATGAAAAATTTTTCAAAGAAAAAGCGATAAAAGATCAGAAAAAATATGTCCATACGGAGTATGAAGATATTATTAGTGGTGGAATTGCTTTTGTTGTTGGAAACGTAGGTTTTTTTACAACAGAGAGTACTCCGCTGCGTGCCGCTTATAGTGTGATTCAAACCGTAGGTATTATTAATATCTCGGATGGTATTTATGAAAGTTATAATCCTTCAAAGGAGAAGTACTACTACTCGTTGTTTAAAAAATATCCAGGATACAAAGATAAAGAAAAAAACCAAAGGTACTTCTCTAAAAATATAATTTGGATTAATGCGCAAGAAGAGAAGGACCGGCGTCTATCCAGATTCTATGGGTCAACTTTTCTTGCCACACAGTATGTTATAAACACTCTGGATGATCGTACTTCGTCAGATCTAAAAAGCATTTATCTTTTCTTGGCCGGCGTTAACATGATTGTTGCTGGAAATTCTTGGTTCACACGTGGCGACTATGAGAAACATATGGAAGACACAGAAAAACTTGGCCTGTTTCAAATCTTTCCAATACCTGACGGTTTGAGTGTAGGTATGAGTAGCTCATTTTAATTTGAATCGTAATGACTAATCAGTGTTTGATTATGCAAAAAAAGAAATCGGCAAATATTATCCAGAGAATGATTTTTACGAATGATCTATTATAGAGGATATGTCATTAGTTCTCTCGCGAGTATTAACGTATGCAACTGCCATAATGTACCTAGCCGTAGGTACTGTGGCATATCGTTTATATGTGCCAGAAGTTTCCACTGTTACAATAAGTTCAAACTATTTAAATGTATTTTCTAAAACACAAATTGCAGATGCTGAAATCCCTCAAATAGAAGCACCTGTTCTCGTTTTTGAAGAAATTAAATTCCCCAATGAAAGAGCCTCATCTGGAATCATTAAAAAAATAAGTTTAAAGAAAATAAAACCAGTAGTTCCACAGAAAGTTTTTTCCGTATTTGAACTCCCGTTTTATGAGCCTGTAGTATTAGGCCCCGTTCACTTTGACGGTCATCTTTTAACAAATTTAATTGCTCTCTATAAAGACTTAGATGTTGAAACTCAGAAGTTTATAGCAGAGCTTAAAAAGACAGAGCCAGTTGTTCCTGATGTTAAGGACGAGGTTTCAACAATTGCTTCTGCTAGTGTTGATGAGGAAGTGACGGCCGAGCCAGAGTTTTTTGAATATCCAATTGAAGACTCTAGTCCTGTTCCAAGCGATAATAAGGTTGCCCCCATTGTGGCCGCCTCAGTTCAAATATCTAATCCGGTGCAGACAAAAGAAGTGTCTCAAGAAGCTCCCTCTGTTATTTCGGCGGATAAACCAGAAGAAGTTGAAGTCAATGATCTTTTGGTTTTTGACTATTCGGCCGCCAAAAAAGATATTGAAATTAATAAAGTTACTACAACGACTGTGCCTACTCGGGCGCCTGCTCCAATCGTTAAGGTTCCTGTTGTTGCCAAGGCCTCACAAGCTACTGCAGATACATCTAGTCTTACGGCCCCACAACAAAATGAAGAGGCCGAGGATAACCAGCAAGGTTTTGTGGATAACTCAGCTTCTTTTGTGGATGAGAATACAAAGCCTAAGAAGTCCTCCACATTTTCTACACAAATGACTATTCAAGCTGTTTCAACGGATATGAAGATATCTCGGGCGGTTAATGGTTTTGAGGTTCGTTTTCAAGATAATGATTCAGATATTGTGGAAGATTTTGGTTCAGGTGAAGTTGTGTTGAAGGAAGACCTTGCCCAACCTAAAATGACCAGATCGGCCGTTGTGCTAAAACGCGGATTTATTCCAACGAACACGGACCTTATATTAGAAGAGGGCGTGGTATCTGTTTCTGTGCCATTGATTGAAGAAGAAGCTTTTAATGAATCAATTTCAAATGATGAAGCACGTGGTCCTGTAGGGGCAATTTTGGTTGAGTTAGATGATGAAACTGATGCTGCTCAAATTGATGTACCGTTTGGGAAAATAATTTTTTTGGACGGTGACCTTAAAAAAACAACAGGTGCTGACTTTAGGTACCAGCTGTTTATGGGTGTACGTGCCGGGAATGCTCTTTTAAGTTACAAAGGTTTTGATCGAGGAAGTGTGACAAAGGTTGTGCATATTCATGAGCGTGAAGTAACTTTTGAAGCGAACTATTTTGAAAAAGTCAAAAATGAGAAGATTAAACTTTTTGAAGAAGATTTGTTGGCAAAAGATAAAGCACCCTTAATTATCTCTTCTGAACAAGTGAAGCAGTTTGCATCAACAAATAAAACTAAAAAAATTAATGACCATACCTATAAGATGAATTTTGGGAAAACTCTTTTAGGTGCTCGAAGTTATCTCGAGCTTAATCACTTGAGTGAACCAACCTTTATTGGATTTAGAGAAAAAACATCAATAGATGTCCCATCTGAAAACTTTATGCGATTTATCCTTTCTAGATTCGATGACTCAAAATTGGGTAATCGATGTTTGGTTCAGATTAATCTGTCTAAAAAAGCGGACAGAATGGAAGTTGCAGCTGAGTCGGTGGGGGCTTCACTTGTGACGTACACACAGGTTTTAGATGCGGATGGAAAGTTTTACGATTCCATAGGTGAAAAATCACGTAAAATTATTGTCGTTGGTGAAAATCATAGTAATTCAGAGATTGATCAGAATGGAAAAATTAATGTGAAGATCATTTTTCAGGACGGTACAACCCAGTTCTTGAATACCTATTGCTCGCCAAATACCTATCTGCTTGAACAACTTTGACCACCCAAAAATAAGTCCCATGTTTTTGGTTTTGTCTTAACCATCTGGTGATGTTTTAGCTCTAAAAATTTGGCTCCAGGAAGTTCTGACTTCGCCGTCAAAATTGTTCCCCGTGGATAGGTCTTAGATAATTCTTTGATGTGATGGTTGTGAAATTCGGTGTCATCTAGTTGGGTCTTTCCAAAAACCTTATCAAATCTTAAAGGGCACTTACTTACAAAAAACCGGAGCGTTTCATCAACATCGGGACGATCATGTTTGTGGAGATCTTTAAAAATCTCTTCCTGATAAGCTCGAGTATGAACCAGGGCCAAAAACTCACTATAAAAGTTCTTTGAAGCAAAGCCAAAATGTAGGGAATCACTAATTTTTATTACAGATTCAAGGTTAACTTTTTTTCCCTCAAGTAGCCGTTTTGATTTTAAAAGATGTTTTGTACCAGAATTATATGCCGTAATGGCCAGGTCCCAAGATTTTAAAATCTTATAATTTTCGGCCATAAGAAATCCGGCGGCAACAGAAGCGACGCCAACGTTTGAGCGATAATCATAATGACTGGACTTGGGCACAAAGTGATGAGCAATGTGAGGCATGAACTGCCAAATACCCAAAGCATTTACTTTAGAGTGGGCTTGTGGATTAAAGCTTGATTCAAGAAAAGGTATGGCCAAAAGTTCTTTAGGTAAGCCTTTATCCTGAAAGTATGTAGTCAGAAACTTCTGATAAGGAAGTGAGCGAAGAATCCCATCACGGATGAAGTTCTTTTGACCCGTTTGTGTTCTAAGATTTGAACGTAAACGTCGAAAGACTTCGCTTCTGGCCGCTTTTTCTACGGGAAGTTTAATGCCTGCATGTTGAATCATGCGGTACATGGATTTTGCTTTAATGTCTAAGCTGTATGGGTTTATCGCAAGTTCATCAAGATCATTTTGGATCTTCTCAATTTTTTCAGCAGAGATTTTTTGCTGAAGGACGTAAATTGTATTTTTAGGTAGATTTTTTTTATGCAAAGATGAAAAGTCTAGAACCTTATAAATCAAATTAAGGTTACTTTTATCGTGAATTACAACCTGGCTAGAATCAAAATGAGTGTATGTCATGAACCAGAATTTTACATTTGGATAATAATAGGGAGGGATTTTAAAAGTTTTAGAAATGCGGTCATCTTCATCTTTTAGATAATAATCAAATTTATCCGTGGCCAGCCAAGAAACTTCTCTTACATCACTGGCCTCTGCTTTAGGCATTGGAGTGAAGGTCAGATCATAACCAAAATAAGGGTCAGAGGCTGAAATGAAAAAAGTTCCCAGGGCCAATAAGATATAATTATATATCATTTTGTTCCCATGATTTGCATCGTTCGTTTATAGCCTGACTCAACAGCATGACCAGAAATTTTAGCATTTAGAGAAAAAGAGTTGGCGAAAAAAAGTTTATAGTCGTGATGATCTGGATAAATATCTATAAGTTTCACTTTAGGATTGATATTTAGTCTTCTCTCTAGAATTGCCATAATTTCACGGTGGTGGGTTTGAGAAAACTTCTCGTTTCTCATGTAAGCGCTTACAGTTTCGAGAATATCTATGGCCTTTGCCCGTTCCGCTCGTGAGGCAATAATTTTTTTCTGGATCATCAAATATATAGATTGAATGGCAATTGGAGGTAGCCCATAGTTTACAAGAGACCCAACTTCATCATGAAAATGATAAGGGGTATGAGTCCAGGAGCTAATAATTACTTCGCACCCGTTATCTTCAGCAACATGGGTAGATAGAGTTTCCCTGATCTCACCATCAATATAATAATCTACTCCATTTGTGAGCCTGTTTTTAATGGGGTAAGGGCAGTAAAATGGAGGAACACTCATGCTTGCAGCAGCTGCATAGGAAATATTAGTGCCAGTATAATAGACAGAGGTGCTGTCGTGACTCGGGTTCGGATAATTATATTTGGAAAATATTACTTTTCTTGAATGATCTAGCTGGGTAGCAACGATAAAAAGATCTGCCTTCATATCCTCAAATCGATCATTCTCGATAACATTATCTATAAGATATCGACGAACACCTTCAGTTGTAAAAAACCCGGGCAAAGAGACAATAGGTTTAAGAAAATTTTTTAGAAGCTTAGGAAATCCGTCAAGGGGGTGATAAAGATCAGCTTTAGGAGCTTTGATCTCGGGCCTTCTAAGAGTGAACATATCGTGATATGTAATACCTTTTAACCTTGAGTCCTTGATTCCAAGGGTCGCCCCGATAATTTCTTGTGGGGCATATCCAGAAGCAAGATAGACTGCGACCATTGCTCCAGCACTTGAACCAACATAGGTGCCAATTTCAAGACTGCGTTGGTTTAGATCTTGGCCAGGTGACGAGTTTTTATTGCTTTTGAGGTGAAATCCTAACTCTTCAAGGGCCAGGGTTACGCCCAGGTGCCAGGCAGCTGCTTTAACCACACCTCCGGACATGACGAGTGCGATTTTTTTGTTTTTTAAATCATTTAGATCAACCGACATGATTGCTCAACTTTTTCAATTTGTTTTTGCTTTTGCACATCCTTATCGGATTCTCTAAGATAAAGATTAATGCTTAGGAGGCTTATGTCTGCCACGGAAGGGGTTTGGTTATCCATCAACGATTATACTCGCTATAAAGAGGTATCGGTTTCTACAATAAGAAGGCACATTAAGAACAATATTCTTAAACACAAAGAAGAAAACGGGAAGTATTTTATTTATGTTCCCTCCTCTGAAAGACTCAGGATTAAAGAAGAAGAAGAGGTTCTAAAGCTTCGTCTTGATGCAGAACTTTTAAAGTCAAAACTTAAAGAGCTACGCGAGGAGAATAACGAGTTACGAATGCTTGTGGATCTTTACGAAAACCAATTAACGAAAACCGAATTATTCATTGAATTACCTCCGGAGTTACCTGTTACATGATGAGACTATTGTTTTTAATCACTCTTTTGTGGTCTTCACTCAGCTGGTCTCAATCCTCGATGAGACGATGCACTCTTTTGCCTATTACCGACAGTGTTGGTGGTGCGATTGGTTTTAAAGTGTTTGAAGATTTAGAAGTATATTTAAAACAAAGTAATTGGTGTACCTATGTTTCAAATTCGGGGCTGATTAATGTTTTTAGCCGTTATCGAGAAAATCTAGCACAGTATTTAAAAACCAAAGAAGTCCTGGTCACGGTAGCCGATCGTTTAAAGGTGGGCTCTCTAGTGAGAGTCGCAATTATTAGCGAAATTAAAGGTGTTGAAATACAAATTGATGTATATGGGGAAAATGGAGAAGACCTTTATTTCAGTGAGCGCACAACTATTGCAAAAGATGACATAGAAATTATTTCAAACACAGTACGCGGCTGGCTTGAGATGTATTCAAAAACGATACCGTATGATGCTCAGGTAAACGGAGTACTAGGTGAACAATTAACCTTGGATGTTGGCAAAGGATATCCGATTCAGATTGGACAGAAGTTTACTATAAAAAGACCTCAAGGTAAAAAGAAGCATCCATTACTTAAAAAGATCGTAGACTGGGAGACGGAAACCATGGCGGAAGGAACCGTTATGAGCATTTCCGACAATCAGGCCATGGGATTAGTTAAGTTTTATAAAGTAGATAAAAAATTATTGGCCGGGGACTGGGTTCGACTAGAAGACCAGAAACAAGATGTAATTAATGATCCGACATTAGGTGAACAAGATCCTGAAAAACTTGGAACCCTGGGAATACTTTCATTAGGTTTTTTTGGTTCAAGTTCAAGTGTAGATACGGTCACCCCCTCTGGTTCGAATCGTATGACTGGTAGTCTTTATGGTGTGGATCTAAGGGCGGAGGGCTGGATTACGCGTCAATACTTCGCCGCTCTAGAAGTAGAACGAACCATTGGCACACTAAAAAAAAGAAGTGGAAACCCAGCCGAAACATCAGTCAGTGCAGATTATGGTACCTATCGAGTAAGTGGTGGTTATAAGTATCTTCCAATTGGCTATTTTTATGGGCCACAAGTTGATCTCTACGCAGGATATACAAAACATACCTTTGATTTAGACTTTTCTCAGGCCGATGGTTTCGGCCAAACTTCAATAAATGGGATATTTTTTGGGACCTCTGCAAATATTCCACTAAATAGAGAATATCGATTTTTTGGACGAGTGGATTTTATTCCTTTCCCAACTTTTAATGATGATGATGGGATTTATGGAACAGCAAAAAGTGTTTCATCTTTGGATTTTGAACTTGGAGTAAAGTATCAATACACCAACCGTATCACGATTGATGGAAGTATTGATTTTATTTCGAGGAAGGCAAAATTTAGTAATTCATTTAAAGAGATCGCTTATATGGATACACGTCTTAAACTAGGTGCATCGTTCAATTTCTAAGGCAATATGATAAAAATTCCCGATGAAAAACAAGATTCAAGAGCTTGAAGAATTAATTCTTTATCATAAAGAAAAGTACTATCAGGGCACAGCTCAAATATCAGATGAGCAATATGACAAGTTGGAAGAGGATCTAAAAAAACTAGATCCTGAAAATCCCGTTCTTGGGTTGGTTGGTTTCAAACAAACAGAAGTAATGGCAAAAGTTGAACATCAAAGAAAGATGCTTTCTTTGGATAAAACTTATTCAGAAAAAGATCTTATTAAATGGATTAGTGATCATGAAGTTATAAGTATTTTTAAAATAGATGGATCTAGCTGTTCATTAATTTATGAAGATGGACATTTAGTTATGGCCAAAACTCGTGGTGACGGCCAGGTTGGAGAAAATATTTCAAAAAAAGCTCTTTATATTCCGGGTGTGCCTAAATCTGTTCCTGAAGGAAGAAGTTTTGAAGTTAGAGGGGAGATTTATTGTGTCGAGCCACAATTCTGTCACCTCATTGAAGATATGAAAAAACTTAACCTTGAAGCACCAACGTCACAACGAAATATCGTTGCAGGACTTTTGGGAAGAAAAGAGAATATTCAGTTGGCGAGATTCTTAAGCTTTAAGGCCTTTGATTTTATCTCGGAAGATAAATTTAAGTTTGAGCATGAAAAACTAGATATATTAAAAAAATATGGTTTTACGATCCCCGATTATGAAATTCACAAAAGTTTTAATTCGTTGGAAAAAAGGATTGCTGAAGCCAAGGACTTCATGAGTAAAGGTGATTATCTCATTGATGGACTGGTGCTGGTGTATGATGATTTAAATCTTCATCGAGAGCTTGGTGAAACATCCCATCATCCTCGATACAAGATGGCCTTTAAATTCCAAGGTGAAACTAAGATTACAACGATAAAGGATCTTGAGTGGGGTGTTTCACGAAATGGGATTCTCACGCCTGTAGCGTTGGTTGAACCAGTTGAACTTTCGGGAGCTGTCATTTCACGTGTTACTCTGCACAACTTTGGAATGGTTAAAACATTTGAACTTAAAAAAGATGATAAAATTGAAATCGTTAGATCTGGTGAGGTTATACCAAAGTTTTTAGGAGTGGCGGAGAGCTCGAAACGCCAATTCACCTATCCTGAAGTTTGTCCAAGTTGTCAGTCTCAATTAAAAATTGAAGATATTTGGCTATACTGTGAAAATAAAAAATGTCCTGCTAAGATCAAAGAGGAGATGCTCAATTATATTCATAAAGCGGGTATCGATGACATTTCTGACAAAAGATTAGAGGAAATGATTATCAAGGGTTTAGTTGATGACGTTGCCGATTTATATAAGTTGAAGATAGATAATTTTTTAATTCTGGATAAAGTAAAAATCAAACTTGCCACAAAGATGTATGAGAATATTCAAAAAACAAAAAAACAGGGCCTGGTGCAATTCATTTCGGCCATTGGTGTAGAAGGTGTATCGTCGGCCAAGAGTGAAAAAATAATCAATAATGGCTATAACACATTAGACAAAATTCAAGAGATCACGCTCGATAAAATGCTAAGTATTGAGGGGTTTGCAGAAAAGTCGTCAATGGATTTTATGAATTCACTTAGAGAGAAAAAAGAATTAATAGAAAAGCTCATAAAAGCAGGAGTAGAAGTTCAGACCGATGAGATAAACAGTGGAGAGGGTCCATTAGGGGGCGCGAAGTTCTGTATAACGGGAGAAATGAGTAATCCTCGAGCAGAAGTAGAAAAAATGATTAAAAAAAATGGAGGTGTTATAGTCAGTTCCGTTTCGAAAAACACCACCTATCTTCTCACAAACGAAACAGAAAGCTCGTCTAGTAAGTTTCTAAAAGCCAAATCCCTAGGTGTTCCAGTAATTGATGAGTCTAAACTAATGAAACTTATCGAGGGATAACATGGCAAAAACAAAAACGGTCTTTACCTGCCAAGAATGCGGATATAAATCAGCAAAATGGCTGGGGAAATGTCCTGATTGTCAGAACTGGAATTCTTTTACAGAAGAAGAGACATTTAAATTAAGTAAGGCGGCCCCGAAATCGGTGGCCGGAAGAGAGAGTCGACCTAAAACCATGTCAGAAATTGAACATGAAAATGTTGAACGCTATATAACTAACATTAGTGAGTTTGACCGAGTCATGGGTGGAGGGGTTACTCTTGGCTCCTTAACATTAATTGGTGGAGAGCCGGGAATCGGAAAATCAACACTTCTTATGGAAGTTTGTGGAAAACTTCTCAACAACTACAAAGATGAACGTATTTTATATGTAAGTGGAGAGGAGTCTGAATCCCAAATCGCTGGAAGATCGAAACGTTTAGGAATAAATAACCCTAACTTTTATATTTATAATGAGACTGGTTGGCAGAAGATTATGGAACAAGTAAAAGAATTAAAACCAAAATTTTTGGTGATTGACTCCATTCAAACCACTCATTCAAATCAAATTGATTCAGCTGCCGGTACTCTCACTCAGATCCGTGAGGTGACTTATGAAATGATGAATTATGCTAAGGCCTATAACCTAACCTGTTTTATCATTGGGCATGTGACCAAAGAGGGGCAGATCGCTGGACCTAAAATTCTTGAACATATGGTGGATACTGTTATTTATTTTGAAGGAGATCAGCTAGGCCAATACAGGATGCTTCGTGTAATGAAGAACCGCTTCGGGAACACAAACGAGGTTGGAATTTTTGAAATGCAGGAAAAAGGTTTGGTGGAAATAAAAAATCCATCGCAATACTTTCTAGAGCAATCTCTACCCGGCTCATTTGGAAGATCCTTAACTTGTATCTTGGAAGGGAGTAGATCGCTTTTTGTAGAGATCCAGGCCCTTGTGGTTGAAAATAAATTTGCAGTAGGAAGAAGAACAACTCAAGGACTTGATTCAAATCGAGTGGCATTACTCGTGGCCGTCATTGATA
>CAMCZE010000081.1 GCA_945885655.1 Bacteriovorax stolpii
TTTAAACTCAACAGTGGAAGTGAGGTTATTCTGCGTGATTGCCTGAGAAAGAGCAGAAAGTCCTAAAACACAATCCATGAAACCTGAGATTACCGCCCCATGAGCGGTGTTGGGTGAGCTTAAGTGTTTGTCAGCAATGTGCATCTTATATGTGATGGATCCTGGCGAGTGAATTTCAAATTCCAGCTGATTGTCGAGATCATATTTATTAATCGATTTAAATAACGTAATAAAATCTTGCATAGGGTCCCTCCCGAAGGTTGGGATATTCTACGATAGTTAGAGGGGGAGATACAAATTTTTTTCTTTACCCTCAATCCCGTGACGCACAGAAAGTTTATGGCCAGCGCTGACTCCGGCCTCACTGGCAAAACTATCCGTAGACTGATTTGATGTTACAGAACCAAGTTTTTTCTTATAAATGACCTTTAAATTAAGATTCAGTTTTTTTTCACACATGATGAGACCTTTTTGTTCCTCAGTTGTGAATTCAGATTTGGTCTTATTGATTTTTTGTTCATAACCTTTGGCCACACCGATAAAAAAAGAATTTTTGGCACGAAGGCCTTCAAAAGAAAATTTCTTTTTAGCATGCGTCCACATTTGGTCTAGCTCTCTGTCTAAAAACTCGGCCACATATCGAGCTAGTTTCACATTCGTAAGAGTGCCTGAGACTTCAATACAACAAGATTTTCCACCCACATTAAGTACAGGTCTGACGATAAAGTGGCGAAGGATCGACATGATGGCCATGAGTTTTGAATCTTTGCGAGCACGATGAAGAAAACGATCCACGTAAATAGGTTCATCTTCGTTATGGATAAATTCAAGATTGTGACGAAGAAGAAGTGAGTTGGCCTTAACTGTTGCTAGATCTGCCTCGTGGGTGTTTGAACTCTGCGCGAGCTGCAAAAGTTTTTTTACTTTCTCTAAAACTTTTTCTGAAGCAAGGTCTCCTTCTTTAGAGTGATTACTTTCTGGAACATCCATAGTGGCCCGGGCCACGTCGGGTGAAAAACCAAATTGTTTACAAATGTCATGAAACTCGGGACCGTGGACTTCAACATCCGGGCCATGAACAATATAAGTAAAATAATGGGCAAGCTCATGACGCAAGATGTCTCGTGTCACAGAGTCTTTGGCCGAATAAATAAGTTTTCTATTCAAAGCAATCTGAAGATAGCGGTGATCAAAGTGGCCCAATGCTTTTCCTTCATACACGACAACATTTATGGGATATAAATATTTGTTCCAAAAAAATCGTGAACGCATGACCTTAACGTTCATCTCCTCTAAAATTTTCTTAACCATTTCCTCACTTTTTTTCATAAAGGCAATGGATGTATTATCGTAAATAAGCATGAGGCCATTTTAATAGGAAAAAATGTCCAGTGTCAAAATGCGCTGGTACCAAGCAAGTTCATGTGATGTTATGTTTATGTATTCGCTTTTTCAGGAGAAACTGCATGAGAAAATCATTATCCGTATTTGTTTTATTTTTCATTGTTGCAACTGAAGCTTTTGCTGTTGATGCGGTGTGCAGGTTTAAAGAGTCAAAACTTGAGGGTGTAGAATCACTTACTCTTGAGACGGGTCTTTTTATTATTAATAACAATGTGGAAATTCCACTCGTAGAAAGTAGCATCCATTGTGGTCAAATGGGTCTTAAGCAGCGTTTAGATGGTTTGGCCGAGGGATATCAAATTGTTTTAAAGTCATGTTCATTTGATGGCAGTTTTGAAGGCCATGTTACGGATACTGCAAGACGAGTTTCGTCCGATGTGATTTGTGATAGTGGTGCTGAATAATATTTTGTATCTACCAACGTCCCAAAGTGAGTGGCCAGGGACGACGCATCTAAATCTATCCCAATTCTAGTAGCTTGCCTTGATCCACTTCGGAAATAGAGTGAAATTTAAAAGAAAATGGGGCCGAAGTGGGCCCGTGCGAAATAAGAACGTCGAAGAAAAAAAACTTAAAGAGGACGGAGGAACCATTTTGATGCGTAGGCCTTGGGCCCCATTTTAGTTATAAACAGGTAATTGTATCTTGGATTTGTTGACCCATAGAAGTTCCAGTACTGATTTGTTTAAACTCTGTTCCCATCTTTGTCATAACAGATTTAATTTCAGCAAAAGCTTCATTTTCAATAGTGATGTTAACATTTAGAACTAAAGTATCTCCTACACATGTGGCCAAGGTTTTTTGTGAAAAAGTCACTCCAGTGTCTGGATCCCTTGTGGATTGATTATAAGTCCGACCATCAGTTTTAAAAGTTTCCGTGCTTCTCTCACCAGTTTCTGGCTCAGTTGAAGTCATGGTATAAGTTGTTATGCCATTACGTATAGTTTGATAGATCTCGATTTTTGTCGGAGCATCCATCTGTCCTGTGGTGCCCGTGCAAGTGGCATATTGACCCGCAAGATTTGGGCAAGCAGCGGCCGACGTTGAAATAAGGATCAAGAGGATAAAAAATTTATTCATGATAACCACCTTTTTTATTCGCAAACAGTTGTTTCAGAAAAATCATGACCCATGAATGAGCCGTAAGTTTTTTGGATGAGTTGGTTTCTCGTTTTATTAACTTCTACATTGGTTGTTCCGAGAGCTTGTCCTTGATGGGAAGTGTTGATCACAATGTGAAGGATTTCGCCCATACAATGCACACTGGAGGTTTCTGTGTAAGTTACATTAGTTTCAGGATCTGTTACGTCCTCAGAATAAGGTTGCCCATCGGCCGTGATTTCAACGGTCACTCTTTGATAGTCTGCGGTGTCGGTAGATGCATATGAATACGTGGTGATACCATTTAATTCGGTCTGAGAAATGATGACATCGTTGGTACTGGTTAATTCACCAGAGGCCATACGACAAATAGGGTAACTGCCAGTAAGATCAGGACAGGCAAAAGCGGACACAGAAACGAAGCTCATTGCGAGAGCAAGTAAACGCATAAAAACTCCTTGAACGTTTGAATTTTAAGAAGAAAGGGACCGTGAGGTCCCCTGTGAGATTAGGCTCCGCCTTCTGAACGGTTTTTTTCGTAATAAGTGAAAGTGGCCTTGGTATACTCGCGGTTCATGCGAGCGATGTGCTCAATTGAAATGCCTTTAGGGCAAGTTGCTTCACATTCGGCATGAGTTGTACAATTTCCAAAACCAAGAGTGTCATGAGTGTGGACCATGTTCAGAGTTCTTTTTGCTGATTCTGGAGTCCCTTGCGGAAGAAGAGCAAGTTGAGAAATCTTAGCTCCCATAAAAAGCATAGCTGAGCCGTTAGGACAAGATGCCACACATGCTCCACAACCGATACAGGCGGCAGCATCCATGGCCTCGTCTGCGATTGGTTTGGGAATGAGGACTGCATTTCCGTCTTGAGCGTTACCAGTGTTTGCTGTGATGTAACCTCCGGCCATGATGATTTTATCAAAAGCTGAACGGTCAACGGTTAAATCTTTGATGATGGGGAAAGCATTTGCGCGAAATGGTTCAACCACGATGGTGTCGCCATTTTTATACATACGCATGTGAACTTGGCAGGTCGTGGTGTTTTTAAATCCACCGTGAGCTTTACCATCAATCATCATGGAGCACATACCACAGATACCTTCGCGGCAATCGTGGTCAAAAGCGATAACATCTTCACCTTTGTGAATAAGTTGTTCGTTAAGAACATCAATCATTTCAAGAAAAGACATATCTGGAGAAACATTTTCTACGCGATAATCAACTAATTTACCTTCAGTCTGTGGGTTTTTTTGACGCCAGATCTTAAGGTTGAGAGTCATTGTATTTGCTGCTGACATAAATCATTGCTCCTTATTTATACGAGCGTGTAGCAAGTTTAAGGTTTTCAAAGATCAATTCTTCTTTGTGACGAATTGGGCTTGAGTTTTGTCCCGTGAATTCCCAGACAGCAGCGTGAGCGAAATTTTCATCGTCACGTTTAGCTTCATTATCTTCTGTTTGGTATTCTTCTCTAAAGTGACCACCACACGACTCTTTACGCTCAAGAGCGTCAAGGGCCATGAGTTCTCCGAGTTCTAGGAAATCGGCAACACGAGTGGCCTTATGAAGTTCAAGGTTAAAGTCACCAGTTTCACCAGGAACGTTCACGTCTTGCCAGAATTCTTCACGCAGTTTTCTGATGCCGTTGATGGCCTTTTTGAGACCAGTTTCATTACGGCTCATTCCTACGTAGTCCCACATATAGTGACCAAGGGCCTTGTGGAATTGATCAACAGTACGTTTTCCTTTGATTCCTAAAAGTTTAGACGTCTGTAACTTCACGGCCTGTTCAGCATCTTTGAAAGCGTTATCTTCAATTGTTACTTTTTCAAGCGGAGTTGAAGCTAAGTAGTGACCAAGAGTGTAGGGAATAACAAAGTATCCATCTGCAAGACCTTGCATGAGGGCGGAAGCACCTAATCGGTTTGCGCCGTGATCTGAGAAGTTGGCCTCTCCTAAAACGTGAAGACCTGGAACTGTTGACATTAGGTTATAGTCAACCCAAAGACCGCCCATCGTATAGTGAACAGCGGGATAAATCATCATTGGTGTTTTATAAGGATCGTCCCCAGTGATTCGTTCATACATCTCAAAGAGGTTACCGTACTTTCCTGCAACAGTGTCTTTACCATCTCGCTTGATGGCATCACGGAAATCAAGATACACGGCCTGTTTAGTTGGGCCAACACCGACACCATCATCACAACGGAATTTTGCTTGACGAGAAGAGACGTCTCTCGGAGCAAGATTGCCAAATGATGGGTAAATACGCTCAAGGTAATAATCTCTTTCTTCGTCAGGAATCTCTGCAGGTTTTCTATTGTCGTCTTTTTTCTTGGGAACCCAAACTCTACCATCATTTCGAAGGGACTCAGACATAAGTGTTAATTTAGACTGATAATCTCCATGGACAGGAATACAGGTTGGATGAATCTGTGTGAAACATGGATTAGCAAATGCGGCACCTTTTTTATAACATCTCCAAGCAGCAGAAGCATTTGAAGCTTTTGCGTTGGTTGAAAGATAAAATACGTTTCCATATCCACCAGTACAAAGAAGGACAGCATCAGCGGCGTAACGTTCAAGTTCACCTGTGATGAGATTTCTCACGATGATGCCGCGTGCTTTACCGTTCACAGTTACAAGGTCCATCATCTCACGACGATTGAACATTTTGATTTTGCCTTTAGCAACCATCTTCATCATCCCTGAGTAGGCACCAAGAAGTAGTTGTTGGCCGGTTTGACCTCGAGCATAGAAGGTTCGAGATACTTGAGATCCACCGAATGAACGGTTGTCAAGGTAGCCACCGTACTCACGTGCGAAGGGAACACCTTGAGAAACCATCTGATCAATAATATTGTTTGAAACTTGGGCCAACCGATAAACGTTCGCTTCGCGTGCTCTATAATCTCCACCTTTGATGGTGTCGTAGAACAGACGTTTAACTGAGTCACCATCGTTAGGATAGTTTTTTGCAGCGTTGATCCCACCCTGAGCGGCAATTGAGTGAGCGCGTCTGGGAGAATCTTGAATACAAAAAGAAAGAACATTATAACCAAGCTCGGCCAATGTTGCAGCGGCGGAACCACCGGCAAGACCAGTTCCAACAACGATAACTGTGAACTTTCTTTTATTTGCCGGATTAATGAGTTTTGAATCAAATTTATGTTTATCCCACTTATATGATAAATCACCTGCAGGAATTTTTGGATCGAGATTTATTGTCATCTTACACTCCCTTCATATGGGCCCAGATAGAGAGGAAGGCGAAGCCTCCTCCAACTAAAACCGCATAGAGATAACCAAGACGTTTAACATGCTTAAAGTATTTTCCGTGATTTAATCCTAAGGATTGAAACGCAGAACCAAAACCGTGAGCTGTGTGAATGGCCGCACATACCATCGCAAATGAGTACCAAATAGCGTTACCAATATTTTGGAAGTATTCCATGGTGGTGCGGTAGAGATCTCTCATTTCAACGCCAGCAACAGTTGTTGGATAATAAGATCCAAATTTTAAGTTAAGTAAGTGAAGAATGATAAAAACTAAAAGAACAAGGCCAGTCAAAGGCATGGTCTGAGACATAAAGGTTGTCCCGTGGCCTGTATTGGTTTTTTTGTAATAACGTTGTTTTCCACCACGGGCCTTAAGATTTTCGATATTAAGTTTTATCGCAAGTCCTAAGTGCACAAGAAAAATTCCCGTGAGTCCCACTTCTGCGAGATAGATCAACGGACCCATAGAGACAAGCTTGTGAGCGTAAATGTTGAAGACGTCTGGGCCGGCCAAAAGTAGAAGATTTCCAAGTAGGTGAGAGATGAGGAATCCACAAAGAAGAAGTCCTGTCACTGCTACAAGTTGTTTTCTACCAATGGAAGAACAGAAGTAATGATTAACAGCTGATGTCATCATACAAAAGAACTCCCTTTTGAAGTAAAGATTTAAGATTTAAGTCTAAGAATTAACTGTTTTTAGAGTAACAGATTTGTACAAATTGTCAGGTAAGAAATGGTAAATCAAATAGGTCATTTAAAAACGTATTTGGCCAAAGGAGTCAACTGCCTTTGACCACAGAATAAATCTCTAAACAGCGAATTCGATTATTATCATAACTTACTATGGGTTTAGGATAATCAGGGAATAATAAAATATCCGGATGGTGAATCTGTTTATTTTTGGCCTTAGCAAGTTCGGGGCACCAAATACAAATGAACTTTCCCTCAGCATCAAACTTTTCACTTTGAGTGTAAGGGTTGAAAATGCGAAAATAGGGTTGAGCGTCACAACCAGAACTAGACGACCACTGCCAACCACCATTGTTGGCCGCTAGATCATAATCGAGAAGTTTTTCAGCAAAATACTTTTCACCCTTGCGCCAATCAACCAGAAGGATTTTACATAAAAATGAGGCCACAATCATTCTGAGGCGATTATGCATCATACCTGTTTGCTTAAAACATCGCATGGCCGCATCCACGATAGGAAAACCTGTTTGACCATCACACCAAGCTTGAAAGTGAGCTTGAGTCCCAGGCCACTTAATGTTGTCATAAACTGGTTTAAAGGCCACCTTTTCGACTTCTGGGTGCACATCTAAAATCATGTGATAAAAATCACGCCAGATAAGCTCCGAGAGCCAAGTGCTTGCACCATCAGACCTATGTGTAATGGATTCTTGAACCAATTCTCGAATAGAAATCGTACCAAAACGAAGGTGAACGGAGAGTTGAGAAGTGCCATCAATGGCCGGATAGTTTCGTGCGTCTTTGTAATCATCAATTTTGTCGGCAAAAGTTTTTAGTCTTTTTTTGGCAGCTTTGCTTCCACCTGGAAGTAAAACGGGAGCTTCTTTAAAGCCAATTATTTTATACCAATCAAAATCAATGATATTTTTTTTATTTTCAAATTTGATGAGACCATTGAGTGGGCAATCATAAGTGGGGACGATCTTTCCTTGAGATTCAAACTTTTCGAGCCATTTGTTTTTGTATGGAGTAAATACTTTATAAGTTCCACCCATATTGGTTAGGACTTCGTTTTTTTCATAATAAACAGTATCTTTAAACAGTTCAAACTCAATATTTAAAGCGGCCAATTTTTTTGCCACAAGCTGATCACGTATCTTTGCATAAGGTTCATAGTCGCGGTTACTAAAAACATAAGAGACCTTAAGTTCGTGGGCAAGCAGAGGAATTTCTTCTTCCGGTGTTCCATAAAGGATATGGATGGAGGATCCTTTCTTTTGAAGGGTCTCTTCCATTTCTTTAAGTGAGTCGATGATAAAAGTTAAACGTTTATCTTCTTTATCATCGAGCTTGTCCAAAATATGAGGATCAAAAATAAATACGATTGAAGTTTCTCCTCGCTCTAAAGCTTTGGAGAGGGCAGCATGATCATGTAGACGAAGGTCGCGACGAATCCAACATAATGATTTCATTTTTCTATTCTCTCAAGATGAGACCTCGTTTGACTAGAGAAGAAACTAATTCATTTTGTTCAGGTTCAAATTGTTTTTTTGGGCCATCTTCTAAAAGTTGAAGAATGTTTAGTTCTTGTTCATTGACTTCAAGAGATTGATTCTTTCCATCTAAGTCCTTATACAAACAAAGCACATGTGGTCTTTGGTGAATTTCAATCTTGCCGGACTCAGAATCTTTGAGCATTCGGGCGACATCAAATTCCAAAGATAAAAAATGATTTGTTGGATTTAAGTGAAAACCTTTTTCAGAAATTTTTTCGGTCTTAAGATTTTGTAACTCATGATAAGCAAATTCATAAAATGCCAATTCAAAAAGATAAAGAGGGCAGTCGCCTTCAAGAGCTTTATGTTGCAGGTATTCTGGAAACGAGCAGTCTTTGAAATTCATTTCAAATTCTAGACCTACATTTTTCCAGTTAATGTCTGAAAAGAGGGAGAGACTACCATACATTTTTTCTAAAGCTTCCATCTGGTTCCTTTATTGACTTTCCATTGTGAACTGTTAGAGATTTAACCCATGGACCATTTTCCCATAGAAAAGTATATTGATTTAGAAAATAATCCGTACCTCGTTGGTCGGATTTCCGTTCACAATGTAAAACAAAGTTTTTATGTAGAAGTTGATATTATTCATCGGGAATCTCACAAGATTTTTAAACATATTGAAATCCTTTATAATCAAAATAGCGCGGAAGAGGCCATCATTACTGGTGTGCAAAAACTCCGGCAGTTCCTAGATCTAATAGAACGAAAGGGAGCCAAGTCAGACTCTCTTCATTAACGCAGAGGTGTAGCTCATGGGTGTTTTTAGAATAAAAGAAATGAATTGTAAGCATTGCGAGAAGGCCATTCAAATTGAACTCGCTAAAGGGGATCCCACGGTGAAAGTTGACGTGGATCTGAAAAAAAAGACAGTGAAAGTAGAAAATCTAGCTGATGAGAGAGTTCTCTTCTTGTTGAAAGAAATTGGCTATAATCCTGAAAAGATGAAATAATCTCTAGCAGGGTTCATCAAAAACTTAAGGATTAGGTTTTGCTGCAGTTAGAGTTCTTTCCCCGTACGGAATTAAAGTCTCTTACCGATTTTCAAAAATTGGAATTGGCCGGTTTATGTCTCGCCGATAAAAAAATCCTTATTGAGTCTTGCGAATTTTATCAAACTCCAAAAGCAAATGATGTTATTCGCCGTCAGCATTCAAATATAGTGGATCACATCTTAGGTTTTCGATTTAAGTATGTTGAGGAAATGCTTATTGCTGAGGCGAGAGGTTTTGATCCCGATGGATCTTGTGAAACCTTAGGGCCTTCTATGCATCAAGGCATTCAGACCTGGGTAGGGCTGGATGTTCAAATTTTGCAAACACCTTATTCCGAAATTTTGCGTATTCTTCAGCTTTTAAAGATAAGACCTTATCAGCACATTATTGATCTTGGATCCGCTTATGGACGAATGGGTGTTGTGATCGGTGGATTATACATTAAAAATTCTTTTATGGGTTTTGAGTACGTTAAACCTCGAGTAGATGAAGGTAATAGAATTTATAAAGAGCTGGGTCTCTCACGCTGTCAGCAAGTGGTTCAAGATCTATATGATAAAAACTTCAAAATGCCTGAGGCCGATATTTATTTTATGTATGATTATGGTCAGGTTGAGCATATAGACCATACTCTAAAACAAATTGAAGCGGTTGCCTATAAACGTCCAATCAAAGTTGTTGTTCGTGGAAAATTCACTAAAGGAATCATTGCACAAGGGCACGAGTGGCTGGAGTTAAAATACGAAGGCAAACTAGAAGAACTTTTTTCAATCTATACGGCCTACATCAATTGAGCACATTTCCAGTTTTCCTTGTCTGTGAGTTTTCTACGAGAAGATGTAAATAAAACACATTCTTTTCGAGTTTCATGATTTGTAGCGTGATAAAGAAAAGGCGTGTTGAAAATCTTTGTGCGATCATCCCATCCTGTAAACTTATGGAAATCACGTTTGTCTTTAAAAAGGTGTTTCCATTTAAAGTTTTGATAACTTAAAGTTCCAGAAGTTTTAAATCCATTGATCGTGAAATAAATCCAAGGCGAAAAATCTTGACTACAGTAATTGTATTTAACGTTATTTATTTTAATATAACTATTTTCATGATCATCTCTGTCGGTGAGGGATTTAAAAGCAAAACCTCCAGGAACAGAGATCGTAGTGTTGCTCATATAAGTGGTATCGATGGGGTCTTTGGGTTTCATTGTTTTAATGTCAAAAAGCTGAATCACAAGTTTGTTATGTGAGGGATTATTATCTTTAAGGAAAAGGAGTGCAAAAATACGTGAATTCAGACGATAAGCAAGTTGTTTACTACAAATGGAATTGTTGGCGTAAAAAAAACGATAAATATCAAAACCATCTTTTTTAAGAGGAAGAAGTTTAAACACTGGCGTTTCTTCATCTTCATCACTCGTTGAATAAAAGGCATATTCACCAAAACCCATCTCATTAGAATCATAAGTATGGTTAAGACCTTTCACGGCAACGACAAGGCGTTTACCATCTAGGTAACAGATGTTTCTATCTCGAATAAGGGATTTATCCCATGTTGTTCGGTCTTCATCTGCTAAGGCCATCAAAGTTAAAAAAAATAGAATAATCACCATGGTAAAATAGTAACTCATCCTAGATTTTACGAAAGAAAATGTTTATGAAGGTATGATTTTTTATTTCTTAATGGTTAATATTTAAGCAACGTTATGGGGTGGGATATGTGGGAGAAGTCTAAAAAGGAAATATCATACGGCCCAAGTCTGATACCTGGAGAATTTCAAATGATGTGTGTCTTGCATCATCTTAGGATCCTACAGAATCTAAGAAATTCTCTAGAAATTGATTAACATCTTCCTGGTCTCTTATGGCAAAATGTGCGTGAGTTGATTCATCTCCGATCTTAATACAAAAAGCTTTAATGCTTTTTTGCTCTTGAAGGGCAAAAAACATATCCTCATCGGTGGTGTCATCACCTATGGCCACAATCACATCAGGTTTATGTTCTAGAGGAATTTGCCCTATCCATTGTTGAACAAAAACCCCTTTGTTGGCATGAATAGATTTAACTTCGATGATTTTCTTTCCATGACTTACTTGAACTGGTTGAGAGGTGAGGCCTTCTTCAAGTTCAATATAGAGTTTATTGGCAAGAAACTCGG
>CAMCZE010000082.1 GCA_945885655.1 Bacteriovorax stolpii
AAAACGAATGCTTTCGCCTGTTGTTAATTTTTTTAGTCTATTTTTTTTTAGATATGACTAAGTATTAGACACCCCGTTGTTTAAACTTTAGACACTTTTTTCCTCAATCTCATGTCTTAAGTAGGCCTCATCTGGCATGTGGCTTGCTCTATATATAAGTACACTCTTATAGGGGATTTCATGACTAAAACTAAAAAAAGACATAAAACCATCATCGTTTTAGCTGGCACTTTTTTTATGATTGTCGGTACGTATAATGCAATTGTAATTAATTATTCTTCTTCCGTTACTTGCTCAGACATAAAATTTGTTAAACGATTAGACGAAATGGATGGCGTAATAAAACCAGGTCGAAGAATGGCTGCAGTCAAAACGTGGAAAAAGCTTAACCATCATGAAAATTTAAAAAGCGTAGAGGTACAGCAACAGGAAGCTCAAGTACTAATTCAAGCTCCACCATCCGTTCGAGAAGACATGAGCTTAAACTTGGTTGAAGTTATTAACCCGAATAAATATCAGTCAGGTCTGGCCCTAACTCAATTTTCAGGTTCCATGACTACTATTAATGGAACCATTGAATCATTAACAGCTTCTCTTCCTAATGATGAGACAGTATCGATTTCTTTTGCAGAAATGTCTGGCAACGTTTTTAAATACGATATGAATAACGAAATTTACAGTGGGATGATGTTCCAAGTTGATCAAACTTCTTATATGGTAACATTTACCAATGGCCCTCTAGAAGGCACTAGACTTAAATTCTTAAATTCAGCAAAGGTAGAGGAAGAAGTTCAAGCTTTTTCCGACGAGACGGGGATTGAAACTGGTTCGTTCAGTACAGAGAAACAAAGTCCCGAGTCTATGGTTGATACCAGTCTTGAGCAAGCCCCTCAAATGCAGGCCCAGGTTTTCAATTTTGATAACCAATCATTATAGTTTTGCGCCGCACACATCTCCACTTTAACTAGCTCACATTATGGCCCTATGATAACCTGTTCGGGCACTTTAAATTCCGAGGTTATGGTATGCGCGCTCAAGAGATTCGTAATGCTTTTTCTAACTTTTTTATTAGACATGGCCATGACAAACATAAGTCATCAAGCCTGGTTCCTCACAATGACCCCACATTACTTTTTGCCAATGCGGGAATGAATCAGTTCAAAGATTATTTCACAGGCAAGGCGAATCCAACAAACCGTCGAGCCGTTACGATTCAAAAATGTGTGCGCGCTGGTGGTAAGCATAACGATTTAGAAAACGTTGGGTTCACGGCCCGTCACCATACGTTTTTTGAAATGTTGGGAAACTTCTCTTTTGGCGACTATTTCAAAAAAGACGCTATTGCTTTTGCATGGAACTTTTTAACCATAGAACTTAAAATCCCTAAAGATAAACTTCTTGTGACTGTGCACGACTCTGATGATGAAGCGATAAACATCTGGCACAAAGATCACGGCATTGCTCTCGATCGCATTTTTAAGCTTGGAGATAAATCAAACTTCTGGGAAATGGGTGATACGGGTCCTTGTGGGCCTTGCTCTGAAATTTTTTACGACCATGGTCCATCACGATCTAGTGGTGTGCCTGCTGGCTGCCAAGAAATTGATGATGAAGGCCGTTATGTGGAGATTTGGAATCTTGTATTTATGCAATATGAAAAATACAAAGAAGGCAATGAGATCAAAAGAAAGTCTTTACCTAAACCATCAGTGGATACTGGAGCCGGGCTTGAACGAATAGCAGCTGCCCTTCAGGGGAAATACTATAACTATGATTCAGATATCTTTGCCCCCATTATGCGTGATATTGGTAAGCTTACTGGAAAAGACTATTACAGCGATACATCAGAGGATGTAAAATCTTCTTTCAGAGTAGTCGCAGATCACATCAGATCCTGTACCATGCTTATAACTGATGGAGTGATTCCTTCTAATGAGGGACGTGGGTACGTTTTACGACGAATTATTCGACGAGCTGTACGCCACCTTTCTTTAATGGGATTAAAAGATATAAGTTTTTATAAACTCATTCCTGCCGTAATTGAATCCCTCGGCGAAGAATACCCAGATAATGCGTCTAATGTCTCTCTTGCCGAAAAACTTTTAAAACTTGAAGAAGAGAAGTTCAGAAAAACTCTTGATACGGGCCTAGCCCTCATCAATGAAGAACTGGCAAAAGTTAAAAATGGAGATAAATTCTCTGGTGAGGTGGCATTTAAACTTTATGATACGTTTGGTTTCCCCCTAGATCTCACCGAAGTCATCTTACGTGAAAAAAAACTAGAACTTGATTCTCAAGCTTTTACAGATGCAATGAATCGACAAAAAGAACAATCTAAAAAAGTTTCTAAATTTAAGGTGCAAGAAGACAACCTTAAAGTCTTCTATGGGATTAAAGAAAAATTTGGTATTACAAACTTCACTGGTTACAAAGAAGTGTCAGAGAGTGCCAAGCTTCTTGCAAAAGAAGAAGTTGATGGAACTTTTTATTTAGTTTTTGATAAAACACCTTTCTACGGTGAAGGTGGAGGTCAATTAGGAGACAAGGGCGAGATTTTCTCTAGAGAGGGCAAACTTGCTTCCATCACTGACACTCAAAAACCTGTGGATGGACTTCACGTGCATGTGTCACCAGACGCAGATGCCTTAAATATCGGCGAAAGTTACACACTTAGGATTAATCATGAGGAGCGTGAACTGACAAAACGTAACCACTCTGCCACCCACTTATTACAATCGGCACTGATTAGAGTATTAGGCAGTCACGTAAAACAAGCCGGGTCATCCGTTGGCCCAGACCGTTTACGTTTTGACTTCACTCACTCTGAGGCTTTAAGCCCTGACGAACTAGCTAAAGTTGAGGAACTTGTTAATAGTGCTGTATCTACTGCTTTGCCAGTGACGGCCACTGAGATGTCAAAAGATGAAGCTACTAAAAAAGGTGCCATGGCCTTATTTGGTGAAAAATATGGGGATCGGGTTCGTGTTCTCTCGATGGGAGATTTTTCCGTTGAACTTTGCGGAGGAACTCACGTTCAGAATACTGGTGAAATTGGATTATTTAAAATTCTTATTGAAACATCCCTGGCCTCTGGCGTAAGAAGAATTGAAGCCATAACATCAACTAATGCCATTGATTATCTTTTAAACCGTTCTAAAATATTGGGTGAAGTTGAAAAAGTTTTTGCTGTTAAGGACGAAAGAGTCCTAGAAAAAATTTCTGCACTTCAATCTGATCTTAAAGATAAAATAAAACAACTTGAAACTCTGAATGATAAACTTCAAAACTTTGAATCTCAGAATTTATTTAATGATCAGGTTCCTATAAAGGCTGGTCTTACCCTCACAATTGCCAAAGCTCCAAATGCAGACCAGGTCAATATGAGAAAACTTGGGGACATCTTTATCGATAAATTTCCCAAGGGTGTCCTATTTCTATATGCCGTTGATGGGGACAAACTTTCTTTCATCCTTAAAACAAATCGTGTTAACACGGCCATCGATTGTTCTGTCACTCTCAAACAAGTGATGAGCATAGTCAGTGGACGCGGTGGTGGAAAAGCAGACAATGCCCAAGGATCAGGTGATGCACAAAAACTGAATGAGCTTATTTCTGCAATTGAAGGGGCCATGAAGTGAATTTTTTTTTCTTAACAGCACTACTTCTCATATGTGCTTGTACTAAAAGTGGAAAAAAAGAAAATATACTTTCTATTTCTCTTACTGGAGATATTTCCACATTAGATCCAGCAAACTGCTACGATACCGTTTGTTATGTCCCTGTTGCGCAGATTTACGAACCTCTATATGAAATTGAATATCTCAAACGACCTTATACACTAAGACCACTTCTTGCCGAGAGCATGCCAATCGTTTCAACTAATCAGTTAAAATACACGTTTAAGATAAAAAGAGGCATTAAATATCATGCAAGTCTTCTTATACCAGAGGGACGTGAAGTTAAATCCAGAGATTTTATCATGCAACTTAAACGTCTTGCTTATTTGGGAACTAATTCTCGCGGCTGGTGGCTTTTTGACGGAAAGATTAAGGGTCTTAATGACTGGCGCAAATCTGTTAAAAACGATTTTGAACGTTTTTTCACTGAGCCCATCGCAGGCATATATGCCTTGGATGATTATACCTTCTCCATTGAACTCATTCGCCCTTATCCTCAGTTAATCTATGCTATGGCCATGAGTTTCACCGCTCCTTTACCTGAAGAAGCGGTCAGAGCAGCTAAAAATGATTTTCAATCTGTAACCATGGGAACAGGTCCCTACATTGTAACGGACTATAATTCGAACCAAGGAGTCAGCCTTGAAAAAAACGAACACTACATCTCAAGTACCTATCCTGTTGATGGTGATCGTTTCGCTCACGAGAAAAATCTTTTAAAAGATGCGAATGCTAAGCTGCCATTCATTAAAAAAATTCGACTCCATGTCATTAAAGAATCACAAACAGATTGGTTTAATTTTTTAAAACAAAAAACAGATATTCTAAATTTAACTAAGGACCATTATCATGCAGCCTTAACGGCTGATGGAAAACTAAAACCTGAAATCGCAAAGGATAATATTTCTCTTCAAACTTCACCCACACTTATTTACTGGTGGCTTTCATTTAACATGAAAGATCCTGTTCTAGGCAAAAATCTTAATTTAAGAAAGGCCATCGCTCATGGAATAAATATTGATAAGTTTATCGAGCTATTCACTTATAAAATTGCTCAGAAGGCCAATTCCATCTACCCTCCAGGCATCGCTGGTTACACTCCTTCTACAGAACTTCCTTATAAATACGATTTGGCGCTCGCTAAAGAATATCTCGCAAAGTCAGGATATCCTGAAGGTAAAAAACTTCCACACTTACAATTTGATACCCGTGGCACCGATACTATCAAACGTCAGATGGGTGAGTTCATTCAACAAGAACTTAAAAACATCGGTATCATAGTTGACGTAAATACCAACTCATTTCCTACTTTCCTTGAAAAATCACGCAAAGGTGAACTTCAATTCTGGCAAGGTGGCTGGGTTATGGATTACCCGGATTCTGAAAACGTGCTGCAACTATTGAGTTCGTCCAATCTTCCTCCTGGTCCAAATTCGTCTCAATATGTGAATGCTGAATTTGACAGCTTGTTTGAAAAGCTTAAAGAGATGAGGGACGGGCCAGAAAAAACTGACCTCATGAGAAAGATGGAAAGAATCGTGAACGACGATCTTCCATGGATTATGCAGTACTACACTCGTAACTATATCCTCTATCACCACTATCTAGAAAATTTTCGATATTCGGATATCATCTATAACGGGCCTAAATACTTAAAAATTAAATAATATGCACAAGAAGACCGAGTGAATAAGTCTACTTTTAAAATCTTCCCTTAACATCTTCTCTAAATAGTCGATACGTTCACTGGAATCACCTGCGAGGCTTCCATGAAAATCATCATCCTGCTATTTTCTTTTATAATTAGTGAGCCCATTTTGGCGCGAACAAATGTCATTTTTAGCATGACTCAAGAACTCTCCATGGGCCTTGTTGAGAATGAAACTATTGGTAAAAACTATTACATTAATATGGGTGCTGATCAAGGTATCAAAAAAGACAGTATCGTCGATGTTTTTAGAGTTATTTCTATACAAAATCCATATGACAACAAAAAGCGTGTGAACTACAGAGTCAAAATTGGAGAACTTAAAGTTCTTCATGCTTCTGAAGAGGCCTCCATTGCTGCACTTAAAGAATATGAGAAAGAGAATACCCCTATTTTTGAACTACCTCAGTTTATGATAGGTGATCACGTCTCTATCAATATTGACTAAGAAAGGTCAGAACAATCACTTAGTCGTTTAGATTTTATGACCTTTCCGAACAAAACACCATTTTGGTTCTCAAGAAACTCAGCATATACGAGATATTCTTCATCTTTATGAATTTCCCAGCTAACCTGTCCATAAAGCTTGATACTTTTTAGAATTTCTCCTGCATAAACACCTTTGAAATGAAAATAATAACAATTTTCATTCTTGTTAACCTTGCTGACTCTCAAACATTTTGAAACTATAAGAACTGTCTTCATACAATTCAGAATGCAAAGGTCAGACCTCAAACTATTCGCCCAAGGTCTCAATATCCCGAATATCTTTTGCATGTCATGATAAAAAGGAATGGTCTATTATGGTACAAGGTACCCTTACTCTTGGAAGAATTTTAAAAAAAAGAGTTGAAAATTCTCAAAACAAATATGCCTTGGGCTGGATTGAAAATAACGAAGTAAAAAATCTCACTTTTCAAGATTACAAAAACACCATCGAAATTCTTATTAATGCTTTTCATAAGATAGGTATCAACGTTGGAGATAAGGTTGCGCTGGTAAGCCAAACCTGCAAAGAATGGCATTTACTCGACATGGCAACCATGTGCTCACGAGCTTGTTTGGTTCCCGTTTATCCAAGTTATCTTGGACCCGAGATCGAATTCATTTTTAATCATTCAGACAGCAGTGTTTTAATTGTTGAGAATGACAAACAAATGGAAAAGATCATTCCACTTCTTCCTCAACTGAAAAATCTCAAGACGGTTATTTCTATTCATGAACTACAAGAGGAAACTCTTAAGAAATTCAGAAACTCCTATCCTTATTTTACCTATAAAGACCTTATCAGAATTGGTGCTGAGGAAATTAAATCTCACCCAGATTTATTTGAGGAACATATTCAAAACCAGCTTCCAGAAGAGTATGCCACAATCATTTATACCTCAGGAACCACTGGAGAACCAAAAGGTGCAGTGATCACCCATCATGCACTTATTACCATGCTTCAAAACGTTGAGATGACTATTAAGGGTGCATTTAATTCACAGGACCGCACTCTTACTTTTTTACCGCTCTCACACGTTTTAGGAAGGGCCGACTCTTTGTTTCCTCTCGTTTTCGGCTGGCAAAGTATTTATGCAGAATCTATGGATAAGCTGGTGGATAACATCCAACTAGTTAAACCCACTCTCATGCTGGCAGTACCCCGTGTTTTTGAAAAAATTTATTCTAAAATCATCGCCCAAGTTGAACAAGGTTCAATGGCGCAAAGACAGGTGTTTAAATGGGCCATTAATGTTGCGGAAAAATACTTTCACAAAATTGATCGTGACCTTTCTCCATCAACGACCGAAATTCTAGAATTTAAGCTGGCCCAAAAACTAGTTTTCTCAAAAATCTATGCCCGTTTTGGGGGAAAAATTCGTTATTTCGTTTCAGGAGGCGCACCTCTGGCCCCGGGAATTATTAAGTTTCTTCGTTATGCTAATCTCACAATACTTGAAGGATATGGGTTAACTGAAACAGTGGCCCCATGTTGCCTAAATCCCCTTAGCAAACAGGTCCCAGGAACAGTAGGAAGGCCTATGGGGGACGTTAGACTATCCTTTGCTGAAGATGGTGAAATTCTCATTAAAAGCGAGGCATTGCTTAAAGAATATTATAAAAATCCTAAGGCCACGGCAGACTCAATTAAAGATGGTTGGTTTTATACTGGTGATATTGGAGAATTCACAAGTGATGGCTTTTTACGTATCACTGACCGTAAAAAAGACATTATTATCACGAGTGGTGGTAAAAATGTAGCTCCTCAAAAAATTGAGAATATGGCCAAAACCAAGCCTCATATTTCTCAAATCGTAGTTATCGGTGATGGTCGTAAGTATCTTACGGCCTTGGTAGGTATCGAAAAAGAACGGTTTCTCAATCTCTTAGATGAATTATCCCTCCCTTTTGACTGCACTGTCTCGGACCTGGTGAAACACCCTAAGGTCAAAGAAATTATAGACGTCGAGATTGAAGAACTTAACGCGGAACTGGCCCAATACGAGAGTATTAAAAAGTACTCATTAATTTCTGAGGAATTCACCACTGAAAACTTTCTGACCCCTTCCCTTAAAATCAAAAGAAAGGTTGTTTCGGAGCGTTACAAAGAGAAGATTGAGGCAATGTATCAATAATCTCCTTTGACAGAAGAGACGTTCTCTTCTAAAAATGGAGATTCTATTATCCCTTAAATGAGGTTAACTATGGCACGAGTCACAGTAGAAGATTGTTTGGAACACGTTGAAAACCGTTATGAGCTAGTTCATTTAACAGCTAAACGTGTGAAGCAACTTCGTGAAGGTGATGATCCTCAAGTAAGAAGCAAAAACAAAGAAGTTGTAACTGCTCTACGTGAAATCGCTGCCGGCAAAGTTAAGCACACACTTAAAAGTGAATACGATTCTGACGAGTTCTAGTTTTTCTCGAAATTATTTAATAAAAAAGCCCTCTTACGAGGGCTTTTTTATTACTTCCGTTTTAATGCTACTTTTAATACTTCATCAAAATGTTTTACTGGATGGAACTTCATTCCTTTACGGTGACGTTCAGGAACTTCTTTAAGATCCTTCTCATTCTGCCATGGAAGAATAATTTCTTTAATTCCAGCACGTTTTGCAGCTAGAACTTTTTCTTTAATCCCACCTACTGGAAGAACTTTACCGGTTAAACTTAATTCGCCAGTCATCGCCACATCCCCTCTAACCATCTGATGAGTGGCAAGAGAATAAAGTGCTAATGCCATAGTTATACCGGCCGATGGACCATCTTTTGGAGTGGCCCCAGCTGGTAAATGCAAATGAATTTCATGTGTGGCCAAGAAGTCAGTGGCCTCTTCAGGATTAGGTGCTGGCACATGGCTTGGAAGTGGATTCACCTGAACGGTAGGAATGGCATCTTTTTTTGATTTTTTTGAAACTTTTTTTGGCTTAGGTGCTTTTTTGCTTTCACTTTCAATCTGGCTTTGAAGAACACGTTTAACATAACTGTAAGCAAGATTAGCAGACTCACCCATGACTTCGCCTAACTGACCCGTAAGTTTAAAACCTTTTCCTTTTAAAGGAATGGATTCAACAAATAGGATATCTCCCCCAAATGAAGTCCATGCAAGACCAGTTACAATTCCTGGCATTAGTGGTTTTTGCGCTTTATCTGTCTCAAAACGTTTGCTACCCAGAACTTTTTCAATTTCTGTTACAGCTGGTGCATATTTTTTGAAACGTTTATTTGATACTTTTTGAAGTGCAGCGTGACGGCAAAGTTTTGCAATTAATTGTTCCATCACCCGTACACCTGGTTCACGAGCATAGTCAGACACCAGAGCCTTCAAAACAGCAGCACTTAAGGTGAATTCTTTTGCGCTAATTCCGTGCTTCTTAAGCTGTTTAGGAATAACCCATTTCGTCGCAATGGAGATCTTTTCTTCAATTGTATAACCAGAAAGTTCAATCAACTCCATACGATCAAGCAGAGCTTCAGGTATTTCGCCAACATAATTTGCTGTAGCAATGAAGAGCACTTTTGAAAGATCAAAAGGAACATCTAAATAGTTATCAATAAAAGTTTTGTTCTGTTCAGGATCAAGAACTTCAAGAAGCGCTGAAGCAGGATCACCTTGATATGATTTTCCTATTTTATCAATCTCATCTAACATGATCACCGGATTATTCACTTCAACACGTTTAAGGGCCTGAATAATTTTTCCTGGCATTGCTCCTACGTAGGTGCGACGGTGACCTTTAATCTCTGCTTCATCTTTCATTCCTCCGAGTGAGAAACGATAGAACTTTCTTCCTAAGGCTTTTGCAATGGAGTGACCAAGAGAAGTTTTACCAACCCCTGGAGGTCCAGAGAGACAAAGGATTGTACCATCGTATTCAGGTTTGAGCTTTCTCACTGCCAAAAATTCCATGATCCTTTCTTTAGGTTTTTCTAAACCGTAGTGATCCTTCTCGAGAATTCTTTTAGCTGCATTTATGTCAACTTTGTCATCACTCGAAGCG
This sequence comes from Bacteriovorax stolpii, assembly GCA_945885655.1. Classification (GTDB taxonomy): domain Bacteria; phylum Bdellovibrionota; class Bacteriovoracia; order Bacteriovoracales; family Bacteriovoracaceae; genus Peredibacter. The sequence continues at coordinate 9,873 of CAMCZE010000082.1, forward strand.
TTCCAAGGCAGTTGAACCATCCAGTTAAGATATGTTCTTGTGACATTATATTCTGGCGATGAATCAGGAATGGACTCCAATCTTTCCAGTTCTTCTAAAGCAGCTTTTTTAGCTTCTTCAGGAAGTTTGTTTTCTTCAATGCCATCTTTTAATTTTTTAAGATCTTTGGCCTTATCATCCTCGTCCATGCCCAGCTCATTTCTGATAACTTTAAGCTGTTCACGAAGAAAATACTCTCTCTGATACTTATTCACTTTATCGTTTACTTCATCAGTGATTTTTTTCTGGATATCTGCCACATCCTTTTCTCGTTTAAGGTAAACAAGAAGTTTGGCAAAACGTTTTTTCACGATAAGAGTTTCTAAAAAGTCTTGGGCCTCAGGTACATCTAGTGAGAGAGCGAAAGCCACTAAATCGGCCAAAGAACCAGGAGATGGCGAATTCAACATCGCTAATTTCATCTCTTCGTTGAAGTATGGATTGATCTCAGAGAGTTTTTTGACTTGGTTGATAACTGAGCGCGTATAAGCATCAAGCTCTTCATCTGGCTCATGAATATCACTAAAAACTTCCGTTTTAGCGATCAATAGTGGAGTTTCGCTAATGTAATCAACGGCCCGGTATCTTCGCATACCATGAACTAATAAATTTACTGAACCATCAGGAAGTTTAAGTTTTTTAATAACCTTACAAAGTACACCCACTTTATAGATATCTTTCGGGGAAATACCTTTCATGGTGGCATCTGTTGATGTTGCTAAATCACTGACAAAACTATCATCCTCATCATCATCTTCATAACTGATTTGTTCTTCATCCATCTCTTGTAAGACACCCTCTTGGTTGTCACCAAAGTCTTTAAACTTCACAAGATTGAGGGCCACATAATTACTTTTTGTTAAATAACTATCCAGCTCCGGAGTGTATTTATCTTCAGACAAAATAATTGGAGCAATCATTCCTGGAAAAATTGGACTATTCACGATAGGAATAATCACGACCTCGTGCGGAAGATCAGCGACCACATTTGACTGTGTATTTGCTTTAGCATTTTTATCTCTAGGGGCCATAATTTTTTCCTCTTGATTCTTGAATTAACGAATGTCTATGACTAGCCGACCTGGATTCTCCAGGTAGAAAACATCAAAACTCGCTTTATTTTTAAAT
>CAMCZE010000083.1 GCA_945885655.1 Bacteriovorax stolpii
ACAGTTTCAGCTTCTCATCACTCTCGTAGATTTAAAAATTCAAAGGTTGGAGTATTTGGCCGCTATTTTGAATTGGGTAATGCTAAAAAAGAATATGCCCATTTTTATAATATCCAGTTTGGAGGAAGTTATCGTCATTATTTTAAAGATGAGAAGTCATTAGGTGTTATGGCCTCCTTTGGGAGCTCAAGTGATAGGCCATTTAAAAATGGTAGAGATGGCACGATTCTTATTAATTCAACATATCAGCTTAATGAGAAATGGGTTTTATTAGGAAACTATTCCAATAATAGGACATTTTTAAACAATATTCCTCTGCCGGGTTTTATCTATGTTAAAAATCAATCTCGTGAGAAAAGCGTCATGTTGGGATTTCCTTTTATCTATATTTTGAAACCATTTTATAACAATATATTTTCTTTTAAATATTTAGGCATTCTTCCCTATAATCATAAATTCAGAGTTCTCTATAATGATCTTTCTATCTTTAAACCCTATTTAGGGTTTGAGCAGGGACCTCTTGTGTTTTTTGATTCGTATCGAATAGAGAATAATCTCAGAACTTTTTGGTTTGAAAGAAAATCGATGTTAGGGTTTGAGAAATCATTTGGCCCATTTTTAAAAATTGATTTTCAATCTGGAAATTCATTTGCTCGAGAATATTTTAATGCTCGCTCTTTTGCTCGTCGCCATACACAGGTTAAAAAGATCAATGATGGGATGTATGTTTCACTTAGTTTAAAATCAAGTTTTTAAAGGATAAAGATGAGTGTTTTTTTATATTTAACTTTAGTCATTTTTTCACAAAAATGTTTTAGCATAGGGATAGATGAGATCACGACTTTGGCCATTGATAGATCGTCCTCCTTATCAGCGCAGGAGATGGAGCAGAGGGCCCTTCAAAGTGAAGCAGTCCTAAAAGGGCGCTGGCAAAATCCACAGATGATGGGTCAATTTGGTTCTTTAAAATCTGGAGACAGTAGGGGGGCCACGATGGAGGTGAGTTTTACTCAGCCAGTTCCTTTATCGAATAAATTTTCTCTACGTAAAGAAATAACTCTAATGGCCTTAGAGAATCAAAAAAAACAAACGGATTTTTTCAAAAAATGGGTATCTCATCAGGTCATTCTTGCCACTTGGAAGGCTTATGTTTCAAACGAGCTTCTTAAACATGGGATCGAAAGAACAAAACGTTTGGCACTTGTTAAAAAATACTTGGAAACAAGAGCAAAGGTTACAATCAGGCAAAGGGTTGAGCTCTCTATTATTACAAGTATGCTTTATCAGTTAGAAAAAATGCAGGACATGAAAAAATATGACTTTGAGATTTCGAAAAAAGATTTAGTGTTTTGGATAGGAAGGGATTTAAATGAATCTGAAATACCTTTTTCATTACCGGAAAAGTACAGGTTCATTGAAGATAATAAGCTTGATACACAAATGGATATTGAACTGGCACACGCCAAAAATATCGTTAAGATAGCACAAATAGATTCTGAGCTCGCCTCAAAAGAAAGAAGGCCGGATCTTTTTTTAGGTGGAGGGTATCGCATGGAGAATGTTACACCTCAGAACCATTTTTCTTACGCTATTGTAGGTCTAAATATCCCGCTATGGGATACGGGATCAAATCGTCTAGAGGCCGCTAGGGCACGAGAAAGTAGGGATCAAAAAAATCTTGAAGAAATGGAACGAAAACTTGTTTTAAAACAACAAAAACAAATAGAACTCGTTCAGCTGAGTATTGAACAATTAAAAAGATTCCCGAAGAAATTTATTCATTTAAATGAGCAAGCCATTAAAGAAGCTGAAGTTGGATTTCGTCAAGGCCTACTTGATGTGAATACATTTCTTCTTGCTGAAACTCAATCTCATGAAGTGATTGATCAGGTCTTTTTATCTTGGCTAAGTTATCTTGAAAACCTTAGTTCTCTACAACTAATGAAAGGTGAGGAACTAAAATGGGAACTGCAATAATGAAAACTTCTTTGTTAGATAAAATGATTGACTGGTCTCTTCAAAATAAGTTTTGGGTTATTTCATTAACGATAATTTTTATCTCGGCAACTGTTTATAAAGTATCTGATCTTACAGTTGATGCAGTTCCGGATATTACTAACGTACAAGTTGTGATCAATACCAAAACATTGGGAATCGATCCGGAAAAAGTTGAACTTACGGTTACTCAGCCCATCGAATATGAAATGATGGGCATTCCTAATCTTCATGATATGCGATCGATATCCAAGTTTGGTCTTTCTCAAGTGACTCTGATTTTTGAAGATGGAGTTGACATATATTGGGCAAGACAACAAGTTTCTGAAAAACTACAATCCGCGATTGCACAACTTCCTGAAAAAATCCAACCAGAACTGGGCCCCATTTCTACAGGTCTTGGTGAAGTGTATATGTACTCTTTAGGCCTAAAAGAGAATTCTCCATATCTTCAGAAGTCACATAAAGAACAAATGTTATATTTGCGAGAAATTCAGGATTTTCAGATTCGGCCGCAGCTTAGAAAAATAAAGGACGTTGCCGATATTGATTCTAATGGAGGTCTTAAAAAAGAATTACATATTAATATCAATCCACAGTTATTAATTAAATACGGTTTAACAATTGATAAGGTTAGACAAAAACTACAAGGACTTGGTGAAAGTTTTGGCGGAGGAAATGTCGAAATTGATAAAGAGGCGCTTATTATCAAAGCAACTACTGCCCTTGATAAAGAGTCCGATTTTGAATCAATCAGTCTTGCCCAGAAATATAATGGGTCAAGAGTCATACTAAAAGACATTGCATCAGTTTCTGTTGATGCTGCTCCTCGATTTGGAAGTGCGACATTTAATGGTAAGGAAACAGTTTTAGGTACTGTCCTTATGAAAAATGGTGGAAATGGAAGAACTGTAAGTTTAGTGGTCGAAGAGAAAATCAAGTCGATTCAGATACCAGATGATGTTCTTGTCACGAAACTTTATTCACGTGGTTTTCTTGTTAATTCAACATTAAAAACAGTGATCAAAAGTTTAGCCGAGGGGGCCACGCTTGTTATTATTATTCTTCTTCTTGTTTTGGGACATTTAAGGGCGGCCTTAATCGTTTCAGTCATTATTCCACTTTCAATGTTAGGTACTACTTTTGGGATGCAGTTTTTTGGTATTTCAGGAAATCTGATGAGTCTTGGGGCCATTGATTTTGGTCTTGTTGTTGATGGTTCCGTTGTTTTGGTAGAAACCTTAATTGCAAGTTTTTACGGCCTTAGCGATGAAGAAAGGGCCCGTTTTAACAAAGATCAAATTGTTTCCATGAAGGCAAAACAAGTCATGAGACCAGTTGTTTTTGGTCTCTTGATGATAATGTTTGTCTATTTACCCATTATCTTACTCGAAGGAGTCGAGGGAAAAATGTTCCGGCCTATGGCATTCACTGTTCTCATGACCCTAGGGTGGTCATTACTTCTCACTATTTTCCTTGTACCTGTTTTAGTCTCCATTTTTGTCAAAATACCTGAACACAAACAAAATGAAGATCATGATACTTTTGTCTTTAAAAAGCTAAAAATGATCTATCGGCCAGTTTTATTGAAATTTATCGATAGACCCAAATTTCTTATGGGAGCAGGGATTATTCTTGCCATCATAAGCTTAATAACTTTTTTTCAGTTAGGTTCTGATTTTATTCCTCAGTTAGATGAAGGTGATCTTGTTGTGAACTTAACTCGAAATTCAAAAATATCTTTGACCGAATCATTAATAGAACAAGAAAAAGTCGAAAAAAAGATCGCCCGTCTTCCCGAGGTTGATTATGTTTTTTCTCGTTTAGGAACTCCTGAATCAGCAACTGATCCTATGGGTGTTCATTTAGCCGATACATTTGTTATCTTAAAAAAAGATCGAAGTCTTTGGAGTGTCAAAACCAAAGAAGAAGTTTTTCATAAAGTAAAAAATGAAATTGAGTCCCTTGGATTTCAGCAAGAGATTAGTTCCACCCAGCCCATTGAGATGAGATTTAATGAGATGCTTGAGGGATCAAGGGCAGATGTTTCACTTAAAGTTGTCGGAACAGATTTAGATTATATGGTTGAAGTTGTTGATGGTTTTGCACAAAAAGTTAAACAGGTTCCTGGCCTTGAAGGTGCTGAAATGGACCCTTTAACGGCCTTACGTAAAAGTAAAGTTATTGACATTAGACCTAAGTTTGCAGAACTAGCAAAACTTGGAATGTCTCTTGATGAGTTTAATCAAACCATTGTTAGCTTCATGCAAGGGGTGAAGATGGGTCAATGGATTCAAGGTACCAAAAAGTTTTCTATCATTATGCATTTATCCGAAGAGAGAAGGGATAATTTAGAAGAGATAAGAACCTTGCCGGTTGGATTACCAGACGGAGGATCTATTCCTTTGGATCAAATTGCTTATATTGAATTAAAGGATCAGGTCACGACAATTGCACGAACTTGGGGCCAAAGATACGCAGCTTTATCTCTAAATATTTCTAATCGCGATACGATGAGTTTTGTTAAAGATGTTAAAAAAATTATTTCTGAAAATCCTGCAAAAAAAGGACATGAACTTTTTCTTGGAGGACAATTTAATAATCTAGAGAGGGCCAAAAAAAGATTGTTATTCATTATCCCACTTACGCTTGCACTTATCATTTTTATTCTTTGGAGAGAGTTTTCCTCTTTTAAAGACGCGTTAATTATTTTTCTTTGTGTACCTTTCGCAGCATTTGGGGGAGTGTTTGCCTTATATATAAGGAATATCCACTTAAGTCTTTCTGCAGCTGTTGGATTTATCGCCCTTATTGGTATTGCTCTTTTAAATGGGATTGTATTATTAACAGTTTTTAATCAACTTAAGAAATTATCAACTGATAGAAGTTTACGAGAGATTGTGCTGGAAGGAACCTTCTCAAGATTTAGACCTGTGATGATGACGGCCCTTGTGGCCTCCATTGGATTTATCCCTATGGCACTTAATACAGGTTTGGGTTCCGAAGTACAAAGGCCACTAGCGACAGTTGTTATTGGGGGAATCCTTTTTTCTACAATTCTTACCCTTGTTTTATTTCCTTCGGTATACTTATATTTTAATAATTCAAAAGAAGGAAAATGAAATATTTGCCTTTTTTGTTGTGTTTAATTTTTTCTCCGTTACACATTGAAGCCACAACAGTGAAGCAAGATATTCTATCACCAGTCACCACTGATGCTGCATTATCATTTTGGAGTGGAACAGCAATTACCACATACTTACTGATAACAGAGGATACTATTTCTGATGTGGCAACAAAAAATACATCAAACAGAAGACCCTTAGGAGACGCTTCAAAGCTTGGAGATCTCTATGGGCAAGTTTACCCAAATGCGATATATGTTTTTGGAATGTTAGGTTATGGCTTATTTTCCAATGGTCGACGCTCATATATAAAGGCCGGACATATGTTTAAGGCCACTTTGTACGCTGGACTTGTGACTTCAATCATTAAGTACACAGTTCGTGAACCTAGACCTAATAATATTCAAGAAAAAAATTCTTTTCCTTCTGGACACACAACAACTGCTTTTACTTTTGCTACTGTTGTGGCAACCGAGCATGAATGGTATTGGGGATTAGCTGCCATTGGTATGGCCGCTCTTACAGGTTATAGTCGTATGAATGATGGAAGACATTTTTTACACGATGTTGCCGCAGGAATGACTATAGGTGTGAGTTATGGTTTAGGAACCTATTTCACTCAAAAAGGTCAAGGCCGGCATTATGCGATTGTTCCGATCATTGATGATCAAAGTAATGGTCTAAGGGTTGTTGCCAGTTTTTAGATTCTCGAGATCTCTGGTAAGCAAAACACTTCTGAGAAAGATCTGTCAGATCAGATCGAAACTTCACCACATAACATGAATGGCACCAACTCTCAAAGCAGGTGCTCAAACATGTTCCGTAGATACATTTCTTATCTTTTTGATGCCTTAAATTTTTTTCCTTCAGAAGATTTTGTGTGAGGTATCAAGTCTTTGGTGACTCCTTCCAGATTATTTACAGCACTACTTTTTATATACTCACCTTGAGGACAAGTAATTTTCATTTGATCATCACTCATCTCACATTGGGAAAGAACAGGCCCTGGTAGGAGTTTTCTATAATATACATTATTGTTTGTGTGAAACTCTTCGTTACATTTTTCTCTACATTCATAGATTTTAATTTCGTCTTTCTTCTCTTTACAAAAAGAAGTGCAGGTATTGTGCTTTACTAACGGGGGACTCATAGAACCCTGGCCTTGTCCACCTCCAAACCCATTATAAGAAAGGCCATAACCAGGAGTGGGTACGTCCTGAAGCATAGCAGGGCCATTACCATTGTCATTATCGAAATTGTATGAAGTATAAGCACCGGATCTATCTACTTTTTCTTCACTAGCATAAGAAGTTAGAGACAAGAGTAATGTTACTGCCATCAGAAAAGAAAATTTCATGGAGACCTGCCTTTTGTTTAGTACAACAACCTATCGGTACATATGAGGAATAGTTGAGTGAAAACTTTTGATAATCTCAAGGTTTTAATGAGTTAGAAGGCATTCGACATGTATTTTATATTTATTTTAAAAAAGCATGAGAAGGAGACAAAAGTATATTTCTTCTTAGTCATCTTGTTTAAAGAGATTGTAGAAAATTCATCTTAAGTTATCCTTTAGGTATCCCATGCAACTCTCAAAACGATTGTTGTTTCAAAATGATACTTTCGGAATGAATCACTCAGGTGTAAGTTCTTAAGGTTGATTTATCCATTATAGGGGCCAATTTGAAAATCCCATTTTTTGCATTCTTTCTTCTGACTTTGTTTTTTTCCATAAGTTGCGTAGGAAAGAAAAAAACGTCTAAAAATTTACCAGAAACCTTTACAGAAGAAGTAACAATCGAAACCCCGGACACTCCTGTTCCCCCACCTCACATTCCTGATGCTCCGATTAGAACATATTCATATACATGTACTGGTCGACTTATGAATGAAAACAGAAGTCATCGTGCCGAAAATAATGATCAGTCAATCTATGTGACTGTCAGTAAAAAATCTTCGAATGAGAAACAAGTTCTTTATGCTAACGGTACTTTTGAAATCAGATTTGAGAAGGAACAAGGTGATATAAAGATTGTTACCTATAAAGGCGCTAAAGTTGTTGGTGAAATTAAAACCAATATTGGTACAAGGTTTTTTGATCTTTTCGTTTTGACACAAGGAGTGAATGCGTACACGAGCTGCCAGCTTGATAAAAAGTTAGATCTCGGATCTGTAAAGTCTTTGCTTAAGAAATTTAAATGTTTTGGGCCTTCACATGATTTTGATGCTGTCATTAGTGAGGTTCAAAGCCGCCAAGAAATTATGACTGATGATCAAGGAATTGAGCGCACGAGAATGAGTTCATATCAGGGTAGAGCAGGATTTGAGACTGGAGAGGTATATAATATGGCCAACATCTTTGCCTATTCTCGAGTGAGCATGGATGCTTCATCTTTTATGTATACTCTATATGCACCACTGAATTCACACTGGATAAGTTGTCGTTAATTTAAACCATTTGATAAAGAAAAATAATGTTAGAAATTCAGTTCTATCACGAGGCAAAAAAATTTTTATCAGATATTTTTCTGGATTTACAAGAACATAAAATAGTTCTTATGCCACATTGGGAAATTGATCATATTTGTTTTCGAGCTGATAGCAATGCCAATTATGAGAATTTGAAAACATCATTTTTAATGTTTGCAGAACTGCTCATCGAGAGTGAAGTCAATGGAAGGCCTATTTCCACATTTAAACTTCAAAAACCACTGTTTCAAGGTCAATGGCAAATAGATGTGGTTGAATTACCTGCACCTAAAATAGGTAAGGCCAACGTCTTGGGATTTGAGCACATTGAGATTGTCTGTGATGATTCTTTTGAAGATCTACAAAAGAAATATTCTCATCTAAATCTTAATGATAAAGGTCTTTTGAAAAGTTTTAACCAAGAACTTGAGATTTGTTTAGGGGAAAGGAATATAAAATTTCATCATTTGGCGTTGGCAAAGGTCATTGAAATTGAAAAAAATGAAAAAGTTTTTATGGCGATTAAAAACTCAAAAATTCTTGAACTTTTTAAGCAGAATCATGCACTCGCTGTTGCATCGACTGCTTTTGATGTTGATATCACGATGAAGACTCGTGATACAAATCAGATTCAAGAAATGCTTCAAAAGTATTTTGCACATGTTGAGTCTTCTTATGAAAAAGTGGATGGGGTCAAAAAAATCTCATGTCACTTTGTTTATGATCAGATTTCTTTTAACATTTTTATTCAAGACCTAGGTTCTATTATATAAAATGAGAGCTTTATGAAAAATCGAATTAATGATCAACTGACTCTTCCCTGTAGTGCTATTATTAAAAACCGTTTGGGTAAATCTGCGATGAGTGAAAATATGGCAACTCGAGATTATAAGTGCAATGCTGAACTTGTGGAGCTTTATAGAAGATGGTCCGCCGGCGGAGCAGGCCTTTTGATCACAGGAAATGTAATGATTGATGCATCGGCCTTAGGTGAGCCAAGTAATGTGGTCATGGAGAAAAATAAACAAGACCCATTTTTAAAAAAGTGGGCGCAGGCGGGTAGTCAATATGATACCCACATTTGGGTTCAGCTTAATCATCCTGGAAAGCAGTCCCCCAAATTTTTATCAAAAAAACCAGTGGCCCCTTCAGCAATAGAATTGAATGCACCTCTAAATAGAATGTTCAATCGTCCTAAAGAGCTTTCAGAAACAGAGATTTTTGATCTCATAGAGCGTTTCGGAACGGCGGCAAAAATGTCAAAAGAGGCCGGTTTTACAGGTGTACAAATTCATGGGGCGCATGGATATTTAATCAGTCAGTTTTTATCACCCATACATAATCAACGTCACGACAAATGGGGAGGATCTCTTGAAAATCGTATGCGTTTTCCCGTTGAAGTTTATCACAGAATACGTAGCTACGTTGGGCCCCAGTTTCCGGTGAGTATTAAACTTAATTCGGCAGATTTTCAACGTGGAGGTTTTACCGAAGATGAATCCATTGAAGTGGCCCGGACTTTATCTGAGCTTGGAATGGATCTCATCGAAATTTCCGGAGGATCATATGAGGCCCCCGAAATGATGGGTGTCAGTAAAAAGAAAAGTACACGGGAGCGCGAAGCTTACTTCTTGGATTATTGTGAAAAGATCAGAATGACCGTTAAAACACCTTTGATGCTCACTGGTGGCTTCAGGACTCTAAAAGGAATGGAAGAGACCTTGGAGTCTGGGGCCTGCGATATGATTGGACTTGGGAGGTCTTTGGCCATTAATCCCGAATTTCCAAATCAGCTACTCTCTGGGAGCAACATACAGAGTGAAGTTGTGCCGCTCACAACTGGCAGCAAAATGTTAGATCAGTTAGTGCCTTTAGAAATTACTTGGTATACAGAGCAGCTTCACCGCATGGGTAAGGGCCTTGATCCAAAACCGAATCTTGGTGCAAAGACCTCGATTGTTCATACACTTTTTTCTTTAGGAATAAAAAACTTAAAACGCGTTAGAGGTTAGTAGTTCAAGGATTTTTAAGAGTTTCAAACATTATTGGTTTGTACTTATGATAGGTGTACAACAGTTAGAAAAATTCTATTGGGATACTTCTTTCATAAGATAAGAACTAATGTCATGCATTCCATCCTGCTGAAGTTGTGCTTCAATTGCATAAGCATCATTTGGATAGTCGCTTCGTAACTGGTTGAGGATTTCGTGTTTTATAAGTGGGTGTATATTTTCTCTTAAGTTTTTTTGAACATAATTAATTAATTCATCTTTTTGATTGAATTTATTTGCCATGATTATTTTAGATGCCTCGGAGATTTTTAAGATTTGACCTTTTGATTCCATATCACTAGCTTTAATTCCGTCAGAATTTATGTTACTGCTTTGAATTGTCTGTTCAGCAATATCAACGAGGGTCTCTTTATTGAAATTAGTATAGGTAGAGATTTTTAAAATATTGGCCAACAAGAGGTCATCGTTTTGAAGTTCTGGTTGGTTGATAATATATTCAAATATTGCTTCTGCTTCGGCAGGGTCTTTATTAAATTCAATAATTGCATTTGCAACTTCTTTTGTATTTGAGAGATTTACATATTCTCCCTGCTCATCCATAGATTTAAGTAGGTCTAAAAGTTCTATCGTTGACACTTTCGATTTGTCAGTCCCCGGAAGGCCTTTTAAAAGTTCCCAATTATGTTTTTCAACTTTAAATTCTTTTATTGCAATGGAGTTTTCATTTCCAGGATTAGAATCTTTATTGATATACTCTGGGCCTTGCTGAACTACTATAATTTGATGTAATGATTCTTTCAACTTTTCACTTTTCATATTTTCAATCAACTCAGCTTCTTTTAATGTCAGTTCTGTCTTGTTGGCAACATCCCAATAATAGAATCCGACAGTACTTATGAAGATGAAGCTTATAAATAATATCTTACGCACGTCTTATCCTATCCTAATCTTTTTTACACTTCTTTAGAGCACTGTTTATAATTTCAGGAAGATCATCAAAATAATCTCCTCTTCTGAAAGTGAGTTCAGTTTTCTTGTCGCCATTTTGCATGTTCTTAAAATATTTTTTTAACTGATAAATTGGCCCGACTGCTTTATGAGAAATATAAATCGAACAAATAATAGTTAAGAATATTGAGAAACCAAGTGCCCAATTTAAATTAAGTGCCATCATTGATTTTGAATTGTTGATAAAATTAAAGTAGGGATGATCACTTGGAAGCTTAATTGTTTTCCCAGTTTCAAACAGTTTGTCGAAAACTTCATTTACTTTGAAGCGCACAATTAAAATGGTTACACCGCTAACAAAGATATTAGAAATAAGTAGAGCGAACTGAAAGCTAGGATAGATAAAATAGTTAGAAAGTTTTCGTTTATTCATTGGTTCTCCTTCAAGTATTTGCTTAACTATCGGATTTTAATTAT
>CAMCZE010000084.1 GCA_945885655.1 Bacteriovorax stolpii
AATCCTTCTTCTAAACCAGTTTTCAGAATAACACTTGACCCCAAGTCTCTATAGACAAATTCTTTCCCATCACATTGATGTGAACAAGTTTCATAAATTATTCTATTTGTATTCATCACTTTTATTTGGCATGTTTCAATAGCGAACGAAGACATTGAATTCAGAAGTGCGAAACCAAAAAGAATCTTTTTCATAAATACTCCGGGAGTTGGGAATCTTTTAATAATCATAGGGATTATATTTGAAGAAAGACATAACAAGGTTCAATAATATATGTGCTGTATAAAATTTAAACACTCATTCAAAGAATAATCACCTACGAAATTATTGATTCATGCCAGAGGCCTTACAGTTGCGGTCTATACCTTGGTAATATCAGAGATAAATCATTTATGACTGGGAATCTCTTGCCATATTTTACAATCCGCTCTGGCCAGGTTCTTGTATATACATACCCCATACGATTAAATGAGGAGTGCTTATGTCTTTTTTAAAACAGGCAACAGTATCATTATTTACGATGTATTCTTTTTTTTCTTTTGCGCAGATTGATATTATTAGACATAGCACATGTGATCTAAAGATCATAAACACTAAAAACTTCCTACCCTCAACGCTTACTTTGGTCGCCGATAATCTCAGATCAAAAGGTTACAATATACAAATTATAAAAAGTAAAAAGATGAGCTCCATCGATTTAAAAGAAGGATCGACTCTCCTTCTCGATTTAAACTTTAATGATCCTCAACAGAGAGCATCTACATGCCAAATCTTCAGCGCTAGGAATTGTAAAATAAATATCGCTTTATCAAACTCGGAAGTCGTTAAAGGTGATGATGGTTACTCTCTTTTGGACACAACATTCTCATCCATTTTGGTTAATTTAGATCATGAGAGAACTACTTTTGTGACACTTGGCCTAAACCTAGGAGCAGACTCAGAAAGATCACACTGTGATAATGAAATCGAAGAAATGATCAACGATTTCCCCGCTTGTGAAGTGGTACCAGTAGAAGAAACTGATAAATCAGTATCTAATGCTTCACGTATAATAAAAGAAGCTTTGGAATATGCAAAAAAATATGAAGCTGAGTTTGCTAAGAGGCAATAGTAAGTTTCAAACTATATCCTTTGCTGATATTGCCCAAAAGACTCCTACTCTTTAGGTTAAAATGCTCGATTTTAATCTGAACTTTGCACTAATGATTTAAGAAACCCATCCAGAGGCCGGGCCCCAAAACTCGGCCTTTTTAATACTCCCATAAAACGACTTTAGTTATGGTGAATGTCTTTCAGTTTTAAATTTTTTAATCGCAAGATAGGTGACTCGTTTTAAGCCGATTCTTCACTTACAGTATTGGTATTAAAGGCCAGCTTCAGAACTTTCATTGATTGATCCATGGCCGAGGTGACTCCTGACCAGTATTCCTCGGATGAAAAGACTGGGAATTCTTTTGCATAATCATAAAGATGTTCTAAAGTCATTTCTAAAGCAATTTCTAAATCCACATTGTATGAACCATCTCCTTGGGGAAAGGGTAAAGAGGCGCATTCTAACATATCAAAAAATACATCAACAAATGCTAGGTATCCATCTACGAATGAAGTGGATTTATGTTCAGGGCAAGAGTCTAGGGATCTGACTCCTAGGAACTGAAGGCTTACTTCATTTATTTTTAGATTTATCATCAAGCTGCTTATCGGCCAAAACTTGAAGGTCCTTGATGATGATGTTCCAAATAGTATTTATGGCCTTTTGGCACCTAGGATGAAATATGGGATTGTTTTTGTCGGCCAGTTTTGTATTGGCCTTTCCATGGTTGAGTAGACGTTCATATTTTTGAATGAGTAGTTGCAAATCTTTATTCATTCGCACTCTAAATTTCTTATTTCAGGTAGTCGTCGATTGATAGTGACGGTGGAGAATAAAATTATTCTAAAACGAAAATAATTATCTCTATGTTCAGTTGCAAAGATAAAAAATTAACATCGAGTAAGTAAAGGGGATGAAATCTTATTTGGATTACCCTAAGAAAAAATCACCCACTATTGAAGCGGCGAAAACTTGAAGAAGCAGTCCGTGGGCTTTCGTCAACTCCCGCCGCCTTACCTAAGGGTCTACTCGGCCTTGGGAACCATCAGTCCCATCCATTTTTTAATAGATTCAAATTTAATTCCGATGTTGATTTCCTCTATGACAATTACCAGGTCGCAATCCAGTATATAAGAATGAATGATTCGTGGTGCCTGTTACCTGATTGGATCGTTACTGAGAACAGCAATGATGTAATGCCACTTCTTCCTGTGAAGATATATGAACCGTTAGAGATAACCGCTATTTGGTCGAAAAATAAACCACTCTCCTCTGGGGGTAGTCTTCGCGATTGAAAATATTTCGCTTTTCATCGTCCGTAAGCCAAGCGATAGCTCATCGCTAGTGGATAGTCCCTTTATTAACGATCACCAAACCAATAGATTTCATCGGCGGATTGGTTGGAGTTCCTTGGCCTAAGTATGCAAAAGGGCAAGATCTGAGGTCCCTCGTATTTCTTCGTCCTAAAATGCAAGCTACAGATTTTAGATTAGTGCATTATACCCATAACTCTGTTCAGAATTCCTAGTTAAAATTCTAAGTTATTCGTAATTTCGCAATTCTCCTTTAAATCTTGACCTTCTTTTAAAGCAGCTACGAACTTTTTCGTATCATTTAGATTCAAACACAGCCCTTGAATATATCGATCAATCCCAACTGTCATGGCCAGATTTGTAAGATCTTCAGTCGATAAACTTTCATTTTTATTCCTTGTAGCAGTCCAAGGAAGATGCCTTTTTTTAGTTAAAAAATCGAAACTATCTGAATCAAATTTTTCAAGATTTTCTCGCCCATATATCTCTTTTATATAATAATAAGCAAACCCACTGGCCCAAGATTCTATAAAGGTATTAAGGACTCCAGCCTCTCCGGACGAAAGATAGATTGTGTCATGAGTATGACCGTGACTTAGTATTTCAAAAATCAATGTCATTTCAAAGCCTAAAAAATTGAATCCACCATTGCACCAAAGATTTTTATTTATCTGAATATGGTGACCAAGTTCATGGAAAAGAGTAAAAATTGCATTCATTTTTTTCCCGCATCGACCATTTCTATTTAGTGTAATCGTATTATTGACTGCATCATAGGAAGAGGTGCCACAATCCTTTACAGAGAAATTATTTATGTTGCTGACGTAGACATTAACTGAAGACTTAAACACTTTTTTAAATTCACTTAGTGTCTCGATGATTTTAGCATCACAATAATCGTTCTTAAAAACAGGGGAAACATATTCTTTGCTACATATTGTAACTATGTCCTGACAATCAGTACGGGATTCAATACAAAATTTAATCTCTCCTGCCCAAGCGGCAGACGAGCAGAGACTTAACAAGAAAACTAGCAATTTTCTTACTATTCCCCTTGGCTTTCTCTTTAAAAAATTCAAATTGACCTCTATCATTTCGTTATGTGAACTTATCGGTAATAACGTGATTCTCTTAAAGGGTTTAACCCTGATGCCTTAAGAAATAATGGTTTTTATGGATGAGATTGCTCGAATTCCTTGGCCTAAGTATGTAAACGGGCCAGATTTCTGATCTGTACTCCATAAACAAGAAGCCCCATCATATCACAGATGGGGCTTCTTATTTTGTGTTCCTAAAACGGGGTACAGATCATTCTCCGGCCCTTCATATTTGTTCGTCTTAATATTCAGAATCTAATTCGTAGATCAGAGTTTTAGATTTTGAATCCCTCCTACAGGAAATTAGGCGCTTCTTGGCCTCTTTTTATTCGTCCTTGATGTCATACAGAGAGGAACCTACCCAGTAGAAGCTCCTACTCACTAAGGATCTTTTTTAGCAGCCCAACACTGAAATCCTTTCTTTTTTCAAAGCTCAAGACATCGGCAACCTCATCTACTGAATGGGCCCCGATTCCCCAAGGGCCAAGTCCACTCAAGAGTTCGATTCCTGTGACTGCCAGCTGATTAGCATCACTGGCCCCGCCCATATGTTCACCCTTGAGGGTAAAACCGAGGCGCTTGGCCACACTCTGGCCTTTCTTAAACAGTGCTTGAGTGGATCTTGCTGGAAGACTTGGGATGAAGATCAACTCAGTCACTGTACTTTGTGTTCCCTGTTTAAGAAGGGGGTTAAAGAGCGTGCTTTTTTTGGCGATGGCCTCAATTTTTTTTCTCACATCCTTCAGGTCTCGCTCATCTACATCGCGGACATCTATTTTAACCGTTGCCTCTTCGCAAACGACATTAGGTTTGGTTCCTCCCTGAATGACTCCAGGATTCACGGTCAGCTTCTTCTCATATTGAGTGAGTTTTGAGATTTGTGTGATTTTGTGGGCCAACTCAACACATGCATTGATTCCCTTCTGATGGGCCGCTCCTGCGTGCGAGGCCCGTCCCACGACCTTTAGTTCGAGCCAGGTCCCACCTGCGTGGGTGGTTGTGACGTGTTCTGGAGAAGCAAAGGTTGGTTCATAGATGAGAGCGTAGGGAATGCCTTGAGCGATGGTTTTTAAAACAGGAGCAGAATATGGGGAGCCAATTTCTTCATCATCATTTAAGGCCACGACCACTGATTGCAGAAGAGAAGAGTCTTTAAGTTCACTCAATGCCATCAACATGAGGACGATTCCGCCTTTCATGTCATTGACTCCAGGGCCCTTAAAGTTCTTACTATCCATGCTGAATTTCTGAAAAGGAGATTTTTCTTCAAATACCGTATCGATGTGGCCGATCAAGAGTACTTTAGATGAAGACTTGGGAAACTTAAAAACGAGAACTTTTCTTCCTTCTTTTGCATCCATAAGTTCATTTTCAAAACCCAAAGCTTTAAATTCTTCTATGAGACGCTCTCTCATAGCATGAAGGCCCGGAAGGTTCTGCGAGCTAGAGTTGATCTCAACTATATCTCTAAAAAGGTTTTTCCATTTTGGGGGTATTTGAGCAAAAAGGCTTAAAGGAAAAATAATGAGAGAAAGAAAAAGAATCATCTTAATGTTAATCATTAAATCTCCGTGATAGCTCTAATGATATCGAAGAAAGGGAAAAAGGGAAGTTTTAGATATAGGACTTTTAGCTTAAAACTTGGTAGAGATCGAGGCTCAAAAGCTTGCTGTTGGTTCGATTTCTTTAGTTTAAAACAAAGAGAACCCGGTTTCCCAGATTCTCTATTTAGTCATTACATTAATATTCGGTCTTTGGATCTATGATCAGAGCTAGATATCAGTATCAATGCCCTTATCATTACATTTATAGGCTAAGCCATTTGATTTCATAGGTACACCATGAGCAGCAAGAGATGAAATAACTGCATTGCCACCTTCTTCAGCTACCTTATTCTTAAGACCAGCGGCAAGTCTAGCATCTACAGGAGCACTACCCCAAACAATGGGGGCTTCAACCTTTTTGAGAAAAACACATCCATCTTTTTCAAGCTCAGCTTGCTTTGCCTTGATTTCCCTTGCTGATCCTTGCACTACTATAAGTTCAACTTTGCTACCTTTCTCACTCAAGGAACCACAAGAAACGAAAATCAAGCTGGAAAAACAGATTAAGACTAAAGACTTCATCATTAACTCCTGAAATTTATTATACGTATGATCAGAAAATTATAAGATGAAACATGGTTCAATTCAAGAATAAACAGAATGGTTTGACTTGGCCTTCACTTCCTTTTAGTTTTATCGATCACCCGTAGATTTTTTATTTCAGGAATTTCTTCACATATTTATGTTGATAATCAATCCCTTGAGAAGCTTTCACTGAGGCAATTATTGATGAAATTATCCAGTATAGTCCGACAACAAAAACAATCGCATAAGTAATACCTACGCCTATGGCAAGAACGAAGGGATCTGAAATAATGAATTTATAAATAATTCCTGTGATGAGCGAAATGATCATCGCTCCGAGATATGTTAAGATACAGTTAATAACCAGATTGGTGGCTGATTTGCCATGCTGATCAAGAACAGTAGAGTCATTTTTCTTAATCTGCCAAAAAAGAACGGGTGCTAAAAAGCCCAAGAGAGGAATGATAAATCCAAGAAAAAATGAAAGGTGAATAAAAATCGCCCAGTTTTTTTCTGATTCTGAGTTGTACATGAAATTTCTTATTGAACATTTAAAATAGTTTTTTCTTTTCGTTTGTGCAAACTTACTCTTACATCTTTTATAAAACCTTTCTAGGACTTGCTAGACCAATAGTTTTAATGGACGGATTGGTTGGAGTTCCTTGGACTAAGTATGCAAAAGGGCCAGATCTGCGGCCCCTCGTATTTCTTCGTCTTAAAATTCAAGCTACAGATTTTTGATCAGTGCTTTAGAACTTAATAAATTGAGAGTTCGTTTTTTGCCATTTTTCGTCCACGAAGTAGAGTTCCCATTCATTCTTTGAATCAGGAATATGTTCAAAAACATTTGCTCTAATATCAGCAGAAGTTTCAACTATGTCCATCTCATTACTTTTCTCGCAATCCCATCCTTGAAGATGCATTGGAGACATTCGTTTTTTATTTTCTTCGCGAATAATAGGGGCCGGTGCAATGATGTAATTAAGACAGTAAGGAGCCTTCTTTGCCATAACCTGAACAGAAAAATCTTTAAAAACTTTAAACTGAGAGACTTTGATAATAAAAGGCCCATCGCCTCTTTGAGCATAAAGATTTAGACTGAGCAACATCAAACATAGCAAGGTTATATTTTTCATACTTTGATAGTAACACCGTGGTAAAGACGGCATAGAGGAAATTTTTTCCAGTGATTATTTTCAAATAATGCCTATAAGTAGAATCAATCTAATGATTGGTGCCCGAATCTTGTTCGTCTCAGACAACGTCAAATCATCAATTTCAAAACCTTTCTTCTTGGCCGTAATGTACTTCTTTGAGATTGCATAAAAGGTTTTCTGAAAATGATCGGCAAGCTCTTGCCTTGACCATCCCTCAATCCTACGTAGTTAATTGGGTGTTTTACCCCTATAGTAAACCTTTGCACTATCCTTAAAATCTTGGGAAAGAAGAACTTTTTTATCTAGGAATCATATAATTTTTAGACATTCCTTCCTATAAACATCTGGTGTAGATTACGCCCACTTTACTCAATCAGGAGGCACCTATGCTTAAATCATTACTTGTTTTATCTATTTTACTTAGCGGTTCAGTTTTTGCTCAAAATATGGCGGAATCTGAAGGTTACGATAAAGCTTACAAAGAAATGCCAGATGGCTCTTCTCTTTATGTTGGTTCTTGCACGACTCACGAAGAATACGAGAAAAAACATACAGTGGTTAAGAATGAAATCCTGAAGTTTTTAACACCAAGTACCCTTTCGGAGTCTCAAATTAAGGCAAAAATTATCAGTAAACTTGAGAATGGTCTTTTAGAGGCCACATTCAAAATATTTCACGTGGACGATATTAAAATAGGTGCATCAATCCTGACTATTCTTAAAAATTACATAGATGATATTTCTGTTGTGACCCTTACACATAAGACGATCAAAGACGTTGACCTGGTGAGAGTAAGTATGGGTGTAGGCGGCGGTAACGGTGGTTACGCTGTATTCAACAGAGTCGTAAAGGGCAAGAAAGTTTCTTTCAAGCTTATGTCTTACACTTTTGATAATGACATGGAATACTGTGATAAAAAAGTGTGGGTTAAGAAAACTCGATAATTATCCTAAAGGGGCCACCTTGGTGGCCCCTTTTTTTTCTCCTTGCCCGCACAGGTCTTAACTCATGAAGTGATTCGTCATTTTCAAATTAGTTTAGCTGAACCAAACAGTAAATTTGAGCCAAGTGAAGATCTAGTCATGTGAAAGGGCCGGAGAAATTAATCAGATAAAAAAAATTGTGTATTGTAAATGTTTCCTATTGGCCAGCAATGTGTCATTTGACATTCATGACTCCTAAGCTGCTTTAGCAATCACTGTAATCTGACTCAAAATGACTTCTTCCCAGAATTTTTTAATTTCTGCATCTTCATTAATTGAAAGTAGAAGAATTGAATAAAGTGCATTTTGCATAACTGCCGACTTCTTAAGGCCAGTTAATTTTGAATAAGCCTCTATATCTCTCATTCCGCTTGGTGAAAAATAGAGATTTTTCTTCAATATATCACCTTGCTTCAAAACGTCTAAATTAGACGATTTTTTATACTCACTTAACTTGTTAATGACCACTCTACCTTTGCGAGTATCTACATGATTAATGAATGTGATTGTGATTGCTCTTACAAGTAAAGATTCATCATAAAGCCCGATCAAATCCTTGAGACGATTAATTACTTCATAAGCATTTGAAGATATCGAATACTGAATTTTGAATAATTCACGATCATTATTTTTTAACTCATGAAGCCATCTTGAAAATTGCATATCAATCTCTTTTGTCCAAAGAGCCTTGCCTGTAGCTTCATCTACTTCTGTTGAATATTTAAACTGATTTCCTAAAAACTCTTTTTCCACAGTTGTTTTCATCTTATACCTCTCTAAAGCTTTGGATAGTTACACCCTTAAGCTCAGTTTTTTCAAAGAAATAGCCTTTTATAAAATACCTTTTCGTTTCAATTTCAAATACTCCCCCGAACTGGATCTCACACTCAAACTTGAAACAATTATCCTCTCCATTTTTTCCGTGAAGGCCTTCCTCACTTTCTCTAGAGACCCATTTGAGATTTTCTGTCGCATAAATGCGATCTAAAACTATTTTAAACTCGTCAACAGAGAGATTAGGGGGATTCCTTCGGTCTTCCCAAAAATCCAATTCGCCCTTTTCAACTACAACTGAAAGCTTCTCTATAAAGGCGAGGCCTACAACCTCATCGACTAAACTCATACGCCTCCTAAAACAAAATATCACAATTGTGATATTTTTACACCAATTAAATAAAATCACGGGGTTAAAGAGCGGATAGACAAAGCTCCCCGCTGTATTTAACTATTTGATTTTTATCACATTCTTAGCATCAAACACCTTTGGCATCACCCTAAACTTATCAGTGACACCCTTCACGTCTACGCCGGCCATGCGGACATAAATTTGGAAGGTTTTGAAATCTGCCCGGCCACCCATCTTCATCACTTGCGTCGCCTCTGCTCGAGATGCCAGAACGTGGGTCGCAAAACAAGCTCTCAGGGTATGGGAGTTCACGTATTTTTCAATACCGATACTTTTCAAAAAATTTCTCAAGATTGTGCCAACATAACCACCATCCCAACCAGTCAGATGAGGCAGAACAAACTCTTCATTACCACGCGCGTTTTTAAGTTCGATCAAAACATTTTCAAGGTCAGCTGAAATGTGAGCATTTCGCCAATCAGAATTTTTTGTCGACTTAATACCGCGAAGCTTCGGATTAAAGGATTTAGTCATGCGAATAATCTTATTATCTAAATCAATGTCACTCCACTTAAGGGCATGAAGTTCACCTGAGCGCATTCCTGTAAGTAGGGCAACGGCCCAGATATGTCGCCAAGGGTGCTCACGTTAATACGCCTCGAACATAAGAAGCTTAATCTCATCTTGCGTGAGAATCGGCTTCATTTTGCTCTCAGGTTTTGGAAGTTCTGGCCCATGCACCGGACTTGTTCGAATACCCGTGATGAGGCCTTCATCAATCACGCGCCGGCCATCACCTCGATTAAGTTCTCCTATGCGTTTATCTAACCAAACTTTGGTGTAGCGCCTAAGCATACTTTCGATGACGAGTAGAGATTCACGAAAAATGGGTTTTCCGTATCGTTTATTGCGAGTGTGAATTTCCCAACGACCGATAAGTTCTCCCCATTTATAACCTCGACATTCAACCCTTGCGATTTCTTCAATGACTTTTTTTGTCAGTGGTTATTGATAATTGAGAGCGTTTTTGAATTTTGGAATAAAAAAAGGGCAATTGGTTAAAATTGGCCTTTGGTATTTTGGTGGACCTAGACTCACAACAAACGAACAATCCCTACCCCACGATTTCGTTGAACTTCTATTCAAAAAGAAATCACACATTATCTCGTCTTGCGCACACTTATACTTAAAAGGTCTCTCGCTTCGAGATAAATCAGAACGAACGGGAATTCCTAGAACGACAATCCTACAGACATTGAAGTCCAGTGGAATACCACTCAGGACCGTTTTCAATGCCCACGTGAAGGGTCTGGATAGGACAATCTCAAAGCTTGTTATTGACCCGCTTGATGTTAATGTTTAACCAGTTAGGTCGATCCAATCAGTACATTGCAGATGAGCTTAATCGGAGAAAGATTGTGTCCAGAAGTGGTAATCAATGGCGAAGACAGAATAAAAAAAGCCTCTAAGATCTTTAAAAATCTTAGGGGCTTTTGTATTGAAAATCTTTATTTATCTAATCAGAAATTGATCATCAGGCCAGAAGTTTAATTTTGAGCATTTGATATTAGTGAATTTAACCATTCACGGGTAGAGGGCGAAATTTCATTTGTAAGACCAAGATGCCGACTTAATGATCCTTGAGAACGATGAAACCATGCATCTCCGCCTTGATTAATACCTATAATACAAAACTCATCGTCTTCAACTGCATACACGCCCCCCCCAGAATCTCCTGGAAGCAAACTACCTGATACCTTCTTCTCTGAAAAAAAACCGGAAGGCCCGGGAGTTGTAAAAGACTTATTTTTTAATTCGACTGATTCAATATATGTTTCTGCCCACTTTAAAGTTCTAAAAAAAAATTTCGGATTTCGAATGTCTGAGATTGATCCATTACCGGTAATATAAACTTTTAAGCCTCGTTCAATGTTAGTTTTTTTGCATAATTTTGCATTTGGAATTTCAGAACGGTCGTCCTCAGTTGATTCAAAAACTACAATATCGGAAGCAACAGGTATTCTATCAATTAAGAAGTCATGG
>CAMCZE010000085.1 GCA_945885655.1 Bacteriovorax stolpii
GCAGCTAGTGGGACAGCAAAAACCGCAGAAAAAATCCAACCTCCGAAAGGAAAGACTAAAAAGAAAAGTGGAACAGTAAAGGGTAAATTACGAATAAAAGATTGTTTAGTTGAACAGGGAGTTCCATCAACTAAAGAGACAACTCCAAATCCCATAAATCTTTTGCCAATGGATTGCCCATCATAAAGTGAATCTGCGATACACAGATATACAATACCGAGAATTAATCCCATAGGGTAATACATCACGGCACCTATGGTGACGAGACCAAGATCTATGAGTTTTGCAATTAATCGGCACAAACGCGCCCTGGCCATTGGGCCATTCAAAAAGGACTTCCTCTTCATCTAGCCTATTGTAGCTAAAAAAACTGGGGCTTAAACGTTTTTCATTAAATTCCGAGTGAGTTGATCAGGTGCACACTTGGTTTGTCTTGTCCTTGGGTCCCTATTACGTTAAGGTGTAGGAGTGTACTTTTAAGGAGATTTTTTATGGCAAATTTAACAAGTGTTACTTCGGCTAATTTTGAGCAAGAAGTCACTAAATCTGACAAACCAGTTCTTGTGGATTTTTGGGCTGAATGGTGTGGTCCTTGTAAGGCACTTTCTCCAGTTCTTGATGAAATCGCGACAGAAATGAGTGGTAAAGCTCATGTTGTAAAAGTTAATGTTGATCAGGCTTCTGATCTTGCTCAGAAATTTGGTATCCGTGGTATTCCAACTCTTATTTTCTTTAAAGATGGTGAAGTTAAAAGCACTCTTGTAGGAAATCAACCCAAAGCAGAAATCGTTAAAAACATTAACTCTCTTATTGGTTAATAAGGCTAGCCAGGGTGAAAACTCTGGCCTGTTCATACTATGAGTTTTATTCGCTCTTCATTGCTAGAAGCCCAAAACGCCCTCAATACATTTATTAATGATGAACAAAATCTTGATAAGATCGAAAGATCAATCGATACGTTTGTAGATTCTTTTAAAAATGGTGGTCGTGTTTTTAGCTGCGGTAATGGCGGTTCAATGTGTGACTCTCTACATTTTGCAGAAGAACTCACTGGTCGTTACAGAAAAAATCGCGCCCCTCTTCCGGCCACCGGAATTTCTGAGGCCGGACATATTACCTGTATCGCCAACGATTTTGGCTTTGATTTTATTTTTTCTCGTTTTATAGAAGCTTGGGGTCAGAAAGGCGATGTTCTTTTGGCCATCTCAACAAGCGGAAACTCTGCGAATGTCATTAAAGCTGTCGAAGTTGCTAAAACTAAAGGCATGAAAGTAATAGGTCTTTTAGGTAAGGATGGCGGAAAACTAAAAGATATGGTGGACGTTGCAATAGTCATTCCTTGTCCTATAACTGATCGAATTCAGGAAGTTCATATCAAATGTATCCACATCTTTATTGAAGGCATTGAACGTAAGCTTTTTCCAGAAAACTACCTATAACCTTTACAAATCTCTTTCCCATTTCCTAAAGTATGACATATTGCGTCACATAAATTGTGAGGTTCATATGTCGTCTAACAAACTGCTCTCGGTTATTGCATCTCTTACTTTTATGATTGGGTCGGCCCATGCTGATTCTATCGTAACAAGTATCGCTAACGTCTTTGAGACATGGTCTAAAGACGAGATTTATGTTCTTTCAGGTGCGGATGGAAATACATACACCATGGAAAAATCAGAATCGAGACTAAAGATGCTTAAATCATTTAACAAAAATCCAGTTAAAATCAATTTCAAAAAATCTGGTGAAAAACGTATTATTTCAAGCGTCGAAATCATACATGATCGTGAATTTTTAAATCGAGATCTTAATTTTTTCCAAACTCAATCAACTCGAAAATTTGTTCCTACAGATATTGATCGTTTCCAGAAAGTAGAAGAGATTTTTGATAATCTTAACCAATCTGATGAAAGGGTTTCTCAGTGTTTTAAACGTGCTCACATCTGGAACTACGATATGTGGGCCGACTACGGTATTAACACTCAAAAAGTTTTTATATTTTACACAGAAAGATTTCGTGCTTTAGAAGATGCTAAATGGCGTTTTCATGTTGCGCCGATGATTCTCTCAGGTGGAGTTGAATACATGCTTGATAGAACTTTTTTAGATCACCCGGTTACTGTTAAACAATGGGCAAGTAAATTCATTAAGTCTGAAAATATCAACTGCCCCGTTATTACTGATTTTAAATACCTTGAGGAAAATGAAATGAGTCGTCTTTGTTACATCATGAAAGTTCCTATGTATTACTTAAGCCCTTATGATCTTGGAAATAACGATTCGAGGACCATGCTTAAAAAAGATCACTGGGTCATTGATGAGCTTCAAGATGCCCGCCGCTCATTTAAGGAAGAGAAAAATTACATGGGTTTTGATACAGGCAAAACAACAAAAACTTATTAAAAGGCAATTATGAAACATTTATTATTTCTAACTCTAATATTTTCGTCATCAGCTTTCGCTCACCAAATAAAAGGTACCCTTATTGGATGGGGAACAGCAAAAACGAAAATCATTCTCAATCGCATGTCAGTTGAATGCAAAGTTAAAATCGGCAAAGATGACATTCAAGATCTTACCGCCCCGCTTGAAGGAGTTGATCCAGCGATTCAAGGCTCAGAGATGAAAAACTATATCGAAGATTCTTATGGAAATCCTGCGTACCAGGTTAAAGCAGAGATCTCCCTGAGAGGTTTAGACCTTTCAAGAAGTATCTCGATAAGTTTCAATAAAAACTATGTTTTTGATAATATGTTCAAACAAAATGATAAGACGATTGTTTACGATACAGATTATAAAACATCGACTGGCGAGACTATGAAAATTGATGACGAAGGTCGTATCCTGAAAGCTTCTTTTATTTATCGAGGTCAAAAGATAAACTGCGAATTCTAGACAACTCTGCTCAGTTAGAAAAAAAGCCTAACTGAGCAATCCTCTCAGTCACATCCTTACCGCTGTTAAAAAAAAATATCACATTTTAAAATTTCGCCTATAATTAATTCATAAACCATTATTTTTCCATGGAAGGGGAACATCATTATGGAATTTATCCAATTTACGATTCGATTCATCGTCGAAGGCGGGGTCTTCATGTATGTGATCCTGGCCGTCTGGGCATTTGCCTTAGCGGTTGCCTTAGAACGATTTAAAAAATTATCTTATACTTATGACGTTGATGGACCTTCATTTATGAATGAACTTCAGCGCTACATCCTTTCAAATGACATTCAGGGAGCTATCAGGGTTTGTTCTGGCTCGGCCGCTGCTCTTCCAAAAGTTTTAAAGAGTGGACTTAAACGTGCCAATCAATCTCCTGAACAAATTCAAAATGCCATTGATGCAACTGCACTTGAAGTCATTCCAAAAATCGAACAGAGGATTCCTTATCTGCAACTCGCAGCTAATCTTTCTACCCTATTCGGTCTTTTAGGAACGATCCAGGGTTTGATTCAATCTTTCTCGGCAGTATCTGCTGCAGACCCGACACAAAAAGCAGAGGTTCTCGCAAAAGGTATTGCTGTAGCGATGAACACAACGGCATTAGGGCTTTTAGCAGCGATCACCATCATGATGGTCCATGCTTTTTTGATGGCAAAATCAGAAAAAATCGTTAATGAGATCGATGAATTTTCAGTAAAACTTCAAGATCTTCTTGGCACTAAAAAGAAAATTGACGACTAAGAGAGAGTCCTATGCTCAGAGTTCCAACCAGCCGTAAACGAAAAAAGCCTGAAGAAAAACTAAATCTAGTTCCTATCATGGACTCAGTTTTTATCTTTATCTTTTTCCTTTTAATGTCGGCGAGCTTTTTAAAAATTTACGAAATCGGAAGTGATGTCCCCATCGTTTCCGATATTGAACCTGAAAAAAATGAAAAAGATCCATTAGCCTTAACGTTGGTTATTGAAAATAATGAAATAACCCTCTCGCGTGGGGTTCCGTCACGAACGATTCAAAAATTCTCTCGCGAACCTGACGGTGAATTTAACTACGAATCTCTTCACACAGTCCTTGTTGATCTTAAAAAGCAACATTTGAATGAAGATTCAATCATTTTAGAACCTGTCGGTGATCTGACTTACGAAGAAATCGTAAAGATCATGGATGCCGTTCGTATGTTATACAAAACAGATGAAGCAATCTTTAAGCCAAACAAAGAAGGGATCGACGAAAAGATCAAAGAACTTTTCAATCGTATCATCTTCAGTAACTTAATGAGCTAAGAAGGATTCTATGGCACGTCGAACTTCAAGATTTAGCAGAGGTAAAAGGAAAGATAGGGTTTTTGATATCGATATCACTTCCTTATTAGATATTTTGACCATCCTGCTTGTTTTCCTTCTACAGAGTTATAACTCATCCGGCGTGGTGATCAATGTACCCAAAGGCATAGATCTTCCTCGTTCAGCATCAGAATCACTCAATACTTTCGGTGTGAACATCCAAGTATCTAAAACTCAAGTATGGGTGGACGATAAAGAAATCGTTAATAGCGATAATGTTGACGGTGCTCAGTTATTTGATGAAGGCGGAAGAAGATTAGTTCCCCTTTATAACGAACTCATCAAGATCAAAGAAGTCATCAAGCAGTCCGAAAAACTCTCTCCAAATGCTAAAAAGTTCTCTGGTGTAGCAAACCTTATCGTTGAAAAGTCACTAAAATACAGCTATCTCAAACGAGTGATGTACACTTGCGCTGCTGCTGGTTTTAAAGAATTTAAATTTGTTGTTCTGACTCAAGGTAATTAACTAATACGATTATCAAAAGCCATAAAATAATGGCTTTTGATTCTTTTTGATTAACTGCTCGCCCCCGTAAGGTCTCTATAAATCCTAAACGACAATGTTCTATCAAAAAAACGTCATCCGTATGAGATTGCTATTGACCCTTAAGGGGTTAAAGTTACATCTTTATATTTTCTTAGGATAGAAATTCATTGGTTGTTTAACTTCAACCGTTCCTCCGCCACTTGGCTCCGGGAAGGCTATACCTTTCAGGACCCCTACAACACATCTTTTAACTTCGCTTGGAAGGGAGGAACTTCCATCAACTCCGGCCTGTGCCACGTGACCAGAGGCCCCGATCGTAAAGTTAAGTTTGATTACACCCGACATTTCAGACGCAGATCTTTCAAGTTCTTTTTGATAACAGTAACGGAATTGAGGTAAATATTCTAAAAGAATTCTTCTAATCACGTCAGGATCCATGGAACCCAAGACAACTGTTTCATTCGGTATACCTGCTGTGTAAATGCCTTTTTTATATGATAAACCTCCAGCACCTTTTGATTCACCAAGAACACCGGTGGTAGCACCCACCAAACTTCCCTGATTAGTTGAAATATCGGCGGTCTTAACATTACCCGTCCCAGTACTTACCCCTGATGTTGAACCAGAAAAATCATTTCCAGAACCTGAACCACCTTTGGTTTGAAGCCCTGAGAGTGATCCACCTTTTGCCACTAAAGAATTGACAGTAGTTTTAAAATCAGCTGATTTGTATACTTCAACATGACCTTGAGATTTAGACTCAAATGCTGATTTTGCAGCACTTCCACTAGTACCAGTTTTGTTTTTATCGGCTTTTGCAGGAAGTGGCGAAGCTATTTTATTGTTCTGTTTTTTAATCGGTTCGTTACCCTTTTTAACAACTTTTTGCTCTGGAGCCGTTTTCACTCCTGGATCATTTTTCTGAGGCAGATCATTTGTTTTTACTGCAACAACTGGTTTATTAGGAGCCTTTTGAACACGGTTCGGAGCATCCTCAGTTTTAGAAACAGCCATTTTTTTATTAACAGTAAGGGGTTGTTTATAAAGAATTGTCGCTAATCTTTCTGGTGCTAATTCATTTTTTTTCTCATCCACAGGTAATTCAATCATGTTCAAACCTATAGAAAAGAGACCGACTATAAACATTAAAAGAAAAAGATACTTCCTGAAGTCTGGATCTCTTTTTAAAATCGGAGCAGAAGCAACTTTTGGTGGGGCGGAAACGTATCTGACGAAAATCTGGAGATCCCCTTTCATGTAACGAACGAGATCCTGACCAGAAATATCAATACTTGCACCTACATGAGTACTCTTTTTATTATCAGTGAGATGCAAAAAATCAAAACTTGGCAGTGTATGCACTCTTGCTGATCCAGCTTGAACATCTACGAATGGAAATTTATCATTTTTACCAAGATAAGGAAATTCGAGTTCCTTACTTGTGTTCGTTACCCCTGTGATGAGGTAAGTTGATTTAGCTTCAACGAGATAATCTACACTAAAAATTTTATCCTTAAACAGGATGATCACCTCAACCGCCTGCCTTTCAGCTTCATACTTGAAAATGGGGTAAAGTTCATCTTTATCTTCAAAAATATACTCACTAAATTCCGCCTTTGGATCAGAGGCCAGTGGATAAACCACAGACGGCATGGAAAGGTCCGAAACTTGAGGTGCAGTTTTTGGAAGAGTCTTGCTAACGACAGAAGCCGTTCCACTCTCTGGCTCTAAAAGGTCTAATACTGGAGGAAGGGCTTGGGAGACCACATAGTTACGAAATTCAAATTCGACATCCCCTAAACGAAAATGATCTCCGACCTTAATTTCTTTAACAATAATTTTTTGATCAGCGACATACGTTCCATTAGTGGAGTTCATGTCATATAGTCTGGCCGAGTTCTCTAAAATTTCTAAAACTGCATGTACTGCCGAAACACTTTCATAGTTTACGATAAGGTCACAACTTTCGGTTCGACCTAAAAGGTACCTTCCCTTTCCAAAAACACCTCCTTGAACCTTTGAGGAGTGAATGGTCGGACGAACTTCAAATATTTTCGAATAATGCTTTTTTTCAACTTCCACAGTGAAACTCCTCAGACATTATCTAATGCCTTCAATAGCTTTTTTCATTTCTTTATTAAAATTCTGTCTCTCTGGTAACTTGTTTTTAAATTCACTTCTCACTCTTGATGAAACTGAAATATCTCCAGGAGATCCAGACTCACCCTCCACGCCGATGGTATCAAAGTCAAATTTTTCCAATTTTTTATATTCATATCGAATGTTTGTCTTTTGGGCAAAAAGAGTTTGAGACATAATGATAGTTAAAACTAAAAACAAGGTCTTCATTTAATTGGCCCCTAAATTCTTTTGAACAGAATTATAATAGTCTCGTAAAGCTTCTGATTTTGGTGAACTCACATTTTCAAAAACTTTCAATGCATAAGGCTTTTTATTCAATCTAGCTAAAGTGACTGCAAGACTCAGCCCGATTTCTGGAGACTTCCAATGGTCTTGGGGTATTTTCTGGTAATAACTCCAGGCCTTTTGATAATTAGACATGAGGTAATGGGATGATGCCACACCATTAAGAAGGTCTATATCATTAGGAAATCCCTCCGATAGACCTGTAAAAAGAGGAAGTGCCAGTTCGGCCAGTCCATAAGAAAGATATAGTTTGGCCAAATTATATCGAGGAGTTTTTGCAAACTTCGACTGCTTATAAGCTCGTTCAAAGGCTACAAGTGCTTTTTGATCCTGATTTGATCTGGAATATAAAACACCTATATTATTAAGTGCGGGAATATACTCGGGACTTGTCTCAAGTGCCTTGTTATAAAATAGAAGCGCTTTGCGTTCAGAACCTTGGCCTAAATGGCAATTAGCAATTTGATTCCAGTACTGAGGAACTTTATAATATCTATCGTAGTTTTTAGCGGCCAATGAAAAGGCACGGTCAAAATCCCCTTTAGAGCAATAGATCGAAATTCCCAAGAGAGGGTCACTGTCTCCACTTAATTGCGCTAATTCCTCAGCAGAATACCGATCAATGGTTTCGTCCATAAGTGCCGGGCTATTCGTCGCTATTCCTTGTACATAAAAATCTTTAACTTCACTAAGCTTCAAGGCAGGTTCTTTTTTAAAAGACTGCCCTGGGGTCGGTTGAGGAACAGAAGCAAGATCATTCGTTTTTTTATCTGAAGATGAACATCCTACAGCTAATACTAAAATGAAAAGATATATACATCTCATCTTCTTCCTCCCCTATCCATCAGCACTGCATCTTTAACAGTGATGTATCTTTTAAAGTTTTCTGATGGAGAATTAAGCA
This sequence comes from Bacteriovorax stolpii, assembly GCA_945885655.1. GTDB lineage: Bacteria > Bdellovibrionota > Bacteriovoracia > Bacteriovoracales > Bacteriovoracaceae > Peredibacter. Next base: position 8,105 of record CAMCZE010000085.1, read on the forward strand.
CCTCGAAGTTCAACTCAGATAAGATTTTATTACTAAGAATCAATTTTTTAATTTCTTCTCTTTGTTTAACAGCATTAGATAATATTGGTCGATAAACTTCATTCATGGCCTTTTTAAAACTCTCCAAATACTCAGGTGTTTTTCCTTCTGGGATAAAATTCTTTAACGAGTTTCCGAAATTCTCATAGGCATCTATCACCATGCTGTAGGCCTCAACAATTCCTTTACCAGAGCCAATTTGTTGTACTTCATTAACTTGAGAAGTAAGAACATCCAAGATTTGAAGTTTGGATTTTACGGCATTGTTAAAAGAATTTTCTGGAAACGAAAGGGTGATCTGATCAATATTGTTTTTTTTCTTTTCGATATCAATCAGTATTTTTTTGGCGATAGCATCTAGACCATCAACAGGAATATCTAACTTCTGAATTTTTGCCTGTTTGTAGTACTTCCACTGTTTAGCCTCAATCTCTTTAGTTCCCTGAGCGTCACTCATGCGCTGGTACTCAATTCTTAAATCTTCTAAGGGTTTGATGAGTTGAGGGAAATTTTTGGAATTAGTCTCAAGATCGACCAATATTTTTTCATAGGCTTCCCAACGTTTTTCTTTTGCAAGTTCTTTCAGTAGCTCAAATGAAACTTCAGCGACTGTCTTATCAGGCACAAGACAGCTTTTCCCGAAGTTTCTAATTTCAAGTGCCTTATCCAAATCACCATTTGCTAAAGATATAAAAACAGCATTTTTATAAGCAATCTCTTTATTGGATGAGTTGTTCCTACAAAGTCGTGCCACTATTCTATGAGAAAGATCCGCAGACTGTTGAAAATGTTGTTTGAGAAAAAGTCCTGCAGCAATACTAAGATAAGAATCTGCAAATTTGTTAACGTCAGAAACTTCCATGTCTTTTATGGCAACTGTCGCCCACTTATAACTCTTGGATGAATCGCCCAACTCATAATAAAGTGCCGCTAAGTTATACGAAGCATTAACCTTTGCCTTTGCAGTACTTTCTGAATTATCATAAATTAAATGATATCCTTTAAGGGCCGTTGCTTTTTCACCTTTATCAAGTGACTGCTGCACCCCTTCAATCTGAATTTTTGTGATCAAACTTCTTAAAGCATCCGCATATTTTTTTGAAACCTTAAAGTCACCGTCATTAATTCTAGCGATGTACGACTTAACTTTTGTATAATCTTTTTTTATACGATAGTAGTCCATGACCTTGGCCAACATTCCTTCCTGGGTTTTATAATCAGTTGGAAAATTTTTAGCAAAACCGGTCATTGTCTGTTCAGCACCACTGATATTTCCTGAATCAAACTGTGAATTAAACAACTTAAGATAAATTGATTTTGCTCTGTCTGATTTTGAATCCACAGATAAGTAACGGCTATACACAGTAACGTAATATTGATTTGTCACTTTCTTATCAAGTTCGTCTTTGCCCAAAGAAGAAAGCATTCCTTCCATACTTTGCGACATAATTTTCTTATCACCATGTTCTTTAGCGCTATCAAAAGCTTGAACATAGAGCTCAAGGGCCTTGGAATAATTATTAGCAGCATAAGCCGTTTCAGCTTGAAAAAAAACTTTTTCTGATTTTTCACCAGGAGAAAGAATCGCTGATAGCTCAAAATAGCGAATCGCTTGTTTAGACTTTTGATTTTTTGTTTTTGGTACGTTCTGATATAGATTTGATGCTGTCGCTTTTTGAAGCTGCGCAGCTTTGCTATCAATATGAAAAACTAACTTTTTCAACTGATCTTCACTAAGTGAACTTTTTTGTTGAAGGCCAACTAGCTCTTCACTCACTTTTAAGTGTTGAGGAATTTTGTTAAATTTTTCAAATAAATCTAACTGCGCTAACAGGATTTCAACTCTTTTCTCTCTGTTCTTTTCAAACTTAGATGCCTGCTCAAGTAATGTTTCAGCTTGTGAAAACCGGCCTTGCGAAGTAATGGCCACAGCAATCTTTAGAAATTGCTCGCTATAGTTAAGCCCTAAACCTTCATAAAACTTAATAGCTTCATTCATTTTTCCGGCATCAACATAAAAAATACCGATATCTCTTTCTACTAGGCCACGCATATCAACGTACTTTTCATTTGAACTACGGCGATGAATTTCTTTCATAAGACTGATTGCTTTATCGAACATTTTTGTGCGGTAATATGACCACGCCAAATTAAATGAATCCTTAGTCCACCATCTATCATCAATGTTATTAATGGACGATTCATAAAATGTAACGGCCTTAGCGTACTCATGATCGTTGTAACTGTAATCGGCCAAAACGAGTTTCGACTTACTCGAAATTTCTAACTTTGGAGAAACATTTTTAGTTACAAGAATAAAGTATTTTCTCGCCTCTTGATGTTTACCTAGTTCTTTTAAATTGAATGCTAGAATGTAATATACTTCTCCAATATTTTTAAATTTCGGAAAACGTTTCACTACCATTAATGCCGAAGAATTAGCAGCTGCATAAAACTTATTTGAATTTGTAAAATAACTATTTTTTTGGCCCTTTCTTCTTTCTTCAGGAGGAATGGATAAATACTTTTCGTTTTCAACTTCCCTCCATAACCGTGCCTTCTCTAGATTGAGCTCAGATAGACGCAACAAGGTATCTGGAGATCTGTAATCCTGTTGTTTAGCGAGTCTTGAAACTTCTGATAGTTCCTCCTCTACAATAGCTAATATGCCACGTCTGCGCTCATCCATTGTGAGCTTTTGGGCATAAACATATTGCATCGAAAGTAATATAAAAAAGATCGTCTTTAACAT
>CAMCZE010000086.1 GCA_945885655.1 Bacteriovorax stolpii
CTGCTCAAAAAAAATCAAGAAGCTTTGTTTTAGTTTTTGCCATTCTTGGTCTTGTGGGATTTGCACTTTTTCAATGGATTAAAACCCAAGAGAGCTTCACCTTAAGACGATATCCTAAGATGAGTTTGCAGCTGTTTAAAAAATTACAAAGCGAGTATGCTCAGTTTGATGGATGGGATAAAAAGATCTTTTTTAAAGAAGCCTCTCCTCCAGATCTCTCGCGCATCTGGCTTATCACCTCAAGTTTTCAAAAATGTGAAGTCGATGTGACCTTCACCTCTATCAAGGATAAACTTCTCTCTGCTAAACAAGAAGAAGTGCAGTTTAGATCTTCTGGAGTATTGGAACAACACGTAGTAGAATTTTCAACTTTTGATTTTGTTCATGGCTCAAAAATTATCCCTGGTTTGTACGAAATGGATGTGATGGCCAAAAACTGTGAGTGGGGAAGTTTTGTGGCCAAAGTGGCCAATCTTTTTCAAGCACCTGACCAGACGTATATGGGCCGGCTTAAAGTTATTCTTTATGCCAAAGGGCCTAAAGAGTTTAATGCCATTTTAGATAAACTCATTAAAAGAAAAATGGAAGCTGATGAGACCAATAAAGTCCATGAAGAATCTTTCTGGGTGGATCTTCAGCAGAAGTTTCAAACCCTTTTGGCCATAAGTCTTCAGATCGAACAGCTCCTCCTTGATTTTATAGAAAAAGATGCACGTGAGTTTGATAAACAGTTAAAACCTTTGGTAGATCAGTACGCTAAAAAGTATGGTCTATTTTTAGCTCGTTTTGTGATTGAGAATGAAAAATATTTTTTAGACCTTTCCAAAACAGAGATAAATCACAATGAACATAAAAAGATCTACGAAATCATGCTTCGTTCAGGAGCAAAAAAACTTGGTTTTGAAACCATGAAAATTATCGAAGATCTGCAGGCCGAAAAAGGTAAGATGAAAAGGGCCCGTCTCAATGAGTACCAGGCCAGAGTGAAACAAACGTTCACTAAACTCAAGGCCGAATTTAATGAAAAAATAATTCAGACTTCTGAGGATCGATCCCCTTAACGTCAAAACGTTCTTTCACTTCAAAATCAAGATCTTTTTTATGGCCTACTTTAGCACCCCAGAAATTCATGTCGTGCTCAAAAATCATGGTGAGATTATTTTTTATAATGAATTGATAAAACTCAATCTTATCCTGAGTGGTTCTACCTGGAGCGATATCATACCCCATAACCCAAGCAACGGGCACATGATGGGCCGTAGGAACAAGATCGGCCATATAGATGAATTTTTCATCGTAGGCATGCATAAGATAAGGAGTGTGGCCATGAGAGCAACGAAAATGGATGATATCATTTCCGTCTCGCAGAATCTCTCCTGTTTCACCTGTTAGCCAGTGCACTTTGCATTTCTCAATTAAGGCGCGAAAGTATTGTGGATGAAAGGAGCCCGTATCACGAGGAGTGGGATTGAGGGCATAGTCATAATGTTGGCGGTGAATATGAAGTGTAGCGTTAGGAAAAAGAGCTTGATGCTCGCCTAAGTTTTGGCCTAAACCACCTACATGATCAAAATGCAGATGAGAAATAATCATGTCAGTTATGTCTTCGTGCCCAAGTTGATGTTTCTCTTTTAACAATGTGATCAAAGGATTTTGATGACCTTTGACGCCGAATCGATCGTCGAACTTTTCTCCGTGATAATCACCAATTCCCGTATCGATCAGAATATTTTTGTTGGCCGTCTGAATTAACATGACACGTAGGCTTAATTCAATACGATTCTGTTCATCAGCTGGTATGAATTTAGACCATAAAGGCTTGGGGATAATACCAAACATGGCCCCGCCATCAAGTTTAAATACTGCGGGATGAAGGGCAAAATATTTTTTCATAAAAAATTCCTTAGTCATTTTGACTGTGTGCGCCTCCATCATGCCCCTTTAAAACTATGTTTTTCAAGACCTTTTGATTGATAGACCCAGGAAAATCTCTATAATGTCTCTTATCCATTTGTGATTTTAAGGAGAGCCTATGAACGTTCATGAGTACCAGGCCAAAGACCTGATGCGCCAGTTTAACATCGCCGTTTTAAAGGGTGGTGTGGCCGATACTCCAGCTCAGGCTGTTGAAGTAGCGAAAAAATTAGATGGCAAAATTTGGGTTGTTAAGGCCCAGATCCATGCTGGTGGCCGTGGGAAAGGTGGCGGAGTAAAACTCGCTCGCTCTCTGGAAGAGGTTGAAAAATACGCTAAAGAAATTTTGGGTATGCAACTTGTAACTCACCAAACTGGTCCTGAAGGAAAAAAAGTCCTTAAGGTTCTTGTTGAGCAGGGTTGTGACATTGATCATGAATATTACTGCGGGATCGTATTAGATCGTTCACGCGGAAAACTTTGTATGATGGTTTCAGTTGAAGGTGGCATGGAGATTGAAAAAGTCGCTCATGAAGCGCCAGAAAAAATCATCAAAGCCTATATCGATCCTGCCACAGGATTTACTCCAGCAGCAGGACGCAAGCTTGGATATGCCTTAGGACTAAAGGGTGAAACTTTAAATAAGGCCATGAAGTTTTTTGAAGGTCTTTATAAACTGTATGTTGAAAAAGATTGTTCAATTGCAGAAATTAATCCTTTGGTAACAACAAAATCTGGTGATGTTCTGGCCCTCGATGGCAAACTGAACTTTGATGATAACGCTCTTTTTCGTCATCCGGAAATAGAGGCCATGAGAGATATAACTGAAGAGTCAGCTCAAGAACTTGAAGCAGGTAAGTTTGGGCTTTCGTATATTTCTCTTGATGGAAACATTGGCTGTTTAGTAAACGGAGCAGGGCTTGCTATGGCAACTCTTGATATCCTAAAACTTCACGGCGGAACTCCGGCCAACTTTCTTGACGTGGGCGGTGGTGCGACTAAAGAAACAGTTCAAAAAGCATTCTCGATCATTCTCCAAGATAAAAATGTTAAGGCCATTCTGGTTAACATCTTTGGTGGAATTATGAAGTGTGACATCATTGCCAACGGTGTTGTTGATGCAGCCAAAGAGTTGTCTCTTAAAGTTCCTTTGATTGTTCGTCTTGAAGGAACAAACGTGGCTCTTGGGAAAAAAATCCTTTCAGAGTCTGGTTTAAAAATTATTCCGGCCAACGATCTTGCTGATGCTGCTCAAAAAGCAGTAGTGGCCGCAAAGGGAGCTTAAGTTTATGGCAATCTTAATTAACAGAAATACAAAACTCATCACCATAGGTCTTACGGGTAAACAAGGTACTTTTCATACTCTTCAATCAAGAGATTATGGAACAAATGTTGTTGGTGGTGTGACTCCTGGCAAGGGCGGAATGGTCCATGAAGGCATTCCTGTCTTTAATACATGTTTTGAAGCGGTTAAAGAAACTGGTGCCAATGCTGCCATGATCTTTGTTCCACCTCCATATGCTGCTGATTCAATTGTTGAGTGTATCGATGCCAACATTCCACTTATCATCTGTATCACTGAAGGAATTCCTGTTGGTGATATGTTGAAAGTTAAAGCTGCACTAAGAGGTTCTAAATCTCGTCTTATCGGTCCAAACTGCCCAGGTGTGATTACTCCTGGAGAGTGTAAGATCGGAATTATGCCTGGACACATCCATATGCCTGGTAACGTGGGAGTGATTTCACGTTCAGGAACACTTACTTATGAAGCGGTTTATCAGTTAACTCAAAGAGAAATTGGTCAATCAACTTGTGTGGGTATCGGTGGAGATCCAGTTAATGGGACAAACTTTATTGAGTGTTTAGAACTTTTTGAAAAAGATCCTGAAACTGATGCCGTGATTATGATCGGTGAGATCGGCGGAACTGCTGAAACTGAAGCTGCTCGTTGGATTAAAGCTAATATGACTAAACCTGTCGTGAGTTTCATTGCTGGTGCTGCCGCTCCCAAAGGGAAACGTATGGGGCATGCAGGAGCGATCATTTCTGGTGATGATGATTCAGCAGATGCGAAGTTTAAAATCCTTCAAGAGTGCGGCGTTACAATTGCCCGTTCTCCAGCTGAACTTGGACAAAAGATTGCTGAAGTTTTAAAAAAATAAACGGAACTATTTCAAGGGCGTGCACGAAAGTGTACCCCCTTGTACATTTCAGAGATGACTTCTTGAAGATAATTCACTATTAATCTTTAAGAAAATTATAAGGAGAAATTATGGCCAACGAGAAAACGCTTTCGATTATCAAACCTAACTCTACTCTTGATAATAATATCGGTAACATTATCGCTGTTTTTGAAAAAAACGGTCTTCGTGTCGCTGGTGCAAGATTTGCTAAACTTTCAAAAGAAAAAGCTGAAGGTTTTTATATTGAGCATAAAGAACGTCCATTTTTTGGTGAACTAGTAAACTTCATGACTTCAGGTCCAGTTCTTCTTATGGTTCTTGAAGGTGAAAACGCTGTAGCTAAGAATAGAGAACTTATGGGTGCTACAAATCCAGCGAATGCTGCTCCTGGAACAATCCGTAAGCTTTATGCCAAATCAGTTGGTGAAAACTCTGTTCACGGTTCTGATTCTCAAGCTGCTGCTGAAAGAGAAATTGCTTATTTCTTCGAAAAACACGAAGTCGTTAATCGTTTCTAATCTTAGTTAGACAACTAAATAAATAATAAAGAGCCTCGCGTAAGCGGGGCTTTTTATTATTGCAAAGCTAAGCACACCTGAATTTTATCTTTAATTACCCACCTCTCCCTATCTTCTTTATTCTTTTCCCTTATTCTTTCGTCAGGTTATATCGACTTTTAATTCGAAAAGGGGATTATTATGAAAACCATTTATGTTTTAGTGACCGCATTCTTTGTTGGATCGGCCTTCGCTCAAAATACAACTCATATGATTGAGTTTAATGCTGATTCAATTGTCCAAGGTCTTGTCTCCCTAGATAAGTCTAAGACAAAAGGACAAGATGCAGACACTGACACTCAGATGAATCTGCGTCTAAATTATGCGTACTCATTGATAACACTTCCTGCTCTGCAGTTGGGTGGACGTTTGAACTATCTTAAAGACACAGTCGCTGGGCGTGGAGATGCAGAAGATTATAATTTTGAAGTAGGAGTTATTTATAATTTCATGATGCAAGGTACGGATCTTGCGAACAGTATGTATGTTTCACTTTATGGTGGTTATGGTTGGGCCAATACTTACGGTTCTAGACACGTAAAAGATGAGATTTTTACATCCACCTTTGCGGTGGGTAAACGTTTTAGTATGAAACGTTGGGGAATGGAGAACTTTGTTTATAGTCCAGAGGTTGCACTTGAGAACGTGAATTCAACAACTGGTTCGGCCCTTGAATATACTCAGAATATTCAATTTCGTTTTCTTCAATTCTCAGTTTTCTTTTAGACTTATTTGATAAATGGGGGCCCATTGTACTTTTTATAGTGGGCCGCCTACCATATTTTATTTCCATTGATAGAACTCGAGTAAAAAATTCAAAAGCCTGTCACGACGCAACAATACGCGCTATAACTTAGATTCTGAATCCATTGTGGAGGATAGCATGTTTAAAGTTGGCGACTACGTTGTTTGCCCGGGCCACGGTGTTGGTCAGGTGTGCAGCGTCGAAATAAAAGAACTAAATGGGGAGCCCAAGGGCTTCTACACCATTAAGGTCGTATCCAACGGCATGAAAGTCATGATTCCGGTGGACAGCAAGGAGGGTATTCGTGCCCTCATTCCTACGACTGATATTGCGGGTGTTTTTAGCTTGCTTGAAGATCAAGCCGTTAAAGTTGATATGTCGACGTGGAACCGTCGTCACCGTGAGTACACACTAAAAGTTAAAACTGGTTCTTTGTTAGAAATTGCTGATGTCCTTCGTCAGCTTCTTCTCCTTAAAATGACGAAAAAACTTTCTTTTGGTGAGCGTAAAATGCTCGATCAATGTAAAGATCTTATCGTTAAAGAGATTTCTCTTTCTTCGGGTGCTCCAGAAGGCTCGATTTCTGAAAAGATTGATTCCCTTTATCCGTAAATTTACTCAACGAAATCCGCTTAAATGTGTATTCTGAATCCTATCAATTGATAGGAGTTCTCCATGACAGTCCGAGTAAGATTTGCGCCTTCTCCCACAGGTTACCTGCATATTGGAGGAGCTCGAACGGCCCTTTATAATTACCTTTATGCCAAGGCCGTTGGTGGAACATTTGTTCTGCGTGTAGAAGACACCGACCTTGAACGTTCTAAAGCAGAATATGAAAAACTTCAAATTGAAGACCTGAAGTGGTTTGGTATCACTTACGATGAAGGTCCTGATAAACCAAATCCTAAATATGCTCCTTATCGCCAGTCTGAGCGTTGGGACATCTACATGAAGTACGCTAAAGAACTTGTAGAGAAGGATCTGGCCTATTACGATTTTTGCACTGATGAAGAACTTGAGGCCATGAAAGAGAAGGCCGCCAGTGAAAACAGAGATCCTCATTATGAAGGCAAATGGAAAAATCCTGAATTTAAAGCAGAGGCCCTTAAAAAAATAGCTGCCGGTGAAAAAGCAGCTATCAGGTTCCGTGCTCCTAAAAGGGATTTTACCCTTAATGATAAAGTGAAAGGCAAAGTTGTTTATCCAGCAAATATGGTGGGAGACTTTGTTATCATCCGCTCAAACGGTTTAGCAGTTTATAACTACTGTTGTGTCATTGATGATTGGTTAATGGACATTACACATGTCATTCGCGGGGAAGATCATCTTTCAAATACTGTTAGACAACTTATGATCTATGAAGCTTTGGGTGCAAAACTTCCAGAGTTTGCACATGTCTCTCTTCTTATCGGTGCTGATAGACAGAAACTTTCCAAGCGTCATGGTGCGACTTCAGTGAATCTTTATCGAGAAGAAAACTACCTTCCAGAAGCTATGTGTAACTATTTAGTTCAGTTAGGTTGGTCTCACCCAGAGGAAAAAGATATTTTTGATAAAGAGGAAATTCAAAAAATTTTTACTCTTGATCGTTTTTCTCCATCTCCAGCGATGTATGATTTAGAAAAACTTAAATGGGTAAACAGTCAGCATATAAAAAAAATGGCAAGCTCTGAGATCATTAAACTTGTAGAAGCTCTTCCAGAGGCCGGATATTTTAAATCTCAAGGTCCAGAATGGAAAAGTGCTGCGACTGAGCTCTTTAAACAAAAAGTGAATTTTCTTTCAGAGATCCCTAAACAGATTAATGAGATGGTTTTAAGTGAAGAGTTGGAAATGAACGATCAGTTAAAAGACATTCTTTCTTGGGAAACGACTCCAAAAGTTATTGATTACATTGATTCTCAAATTCAAACAATAACCACTCCCTTTATCACGGAAGCTCAGATGAATGGGTGGATGGAACATGTTAAAAAAGAATTAGGAGTTAAAGGGAAACCTTTATTCATGGGCGTAAGAGCGGCCTTAACAGGGAAGGATCATGGCCCTGATTTGAAGTTTTTAATTCCGTTAACGCCTGTAAGTGTGCTTAAAAAGCGTGTGGCACAATTAAAGAAATAGCTATGAAACACGAACTTAAAATACATAATAATCTTCACCGAAAAAAAGAAGTTTTTGTTCCCTTGGAAGCAGGCAAGGTTAAGTTTTATTCCTGTGGCCCCACAACTTACGATTTTCTTCACATCGGTAATGCACGGGCATTAGTTGTGGGAGACCTTTTTCATCGTGTTCTGCGTAGTTTTGGTTATGAGGTAAATTTTGTAAGAAATTATACTGACGTAGATGATAAAATTATTGAACGTGCCAAAGAACTTAAACGGGATGCACTTGCTCATGCTGCTATCTTTGTTGAAGAGTGTCGCACGGACATGGAATCTCTTGGAATGATGCCCGCTACTCACACACCCAAAGTGTCTGAGACAATGCCAGAGATTATTAAGATGATTGAAGATATCATTAAAAATGGTTCAGCTTATGTGGACGATGGTGAAGTCTTTTTTAATGTTCCATCATTTAAAGATTATGGAAAACTTTCCAAAAAGGACCTAGATTCTCTTCAGCATGGCATTCGTGTGGAAGTTGATAGTCGTAAAAAACATCCTTCTGACTTCGTGCTCTGGAAACCAGCCAAGGCCGGAGAACCCGCTTGGGATTCTCCTTGGGGTAAAGGTCGTCCTGGTTGGCACATTGAATGTTCGGCCATGGCCAAAAAATTTCTGGGTAATACGATCGATCTTCACCATGGTGGAGTCGATCTCATGTTTCCTCATCACGAAAATGAAATTGCTCAATCTGAAGCGGCAAACAAATGTCCATTTTGTAATAACTGGGCCCACAATGAGTTTTTAAATTTTGGTTCCGAAAAAATGAGTAAGTCTCTCGGAAATGTTGTTAAAATTCGCGATTTTGTTGAAAAATATGGTGGTCAGGTCTTAAGGCATATCATGCTCTCTGTTCATTACCGTGCTCGTCTGGAGTGGAGTGATGAAGTGGTTAAACGTGCCCTAGAAGAAGTAAAACGTATTCATGAATTTGTGGTAGAAACTGAATCTTATAAGGCCACATCAAATGGAGCAATCGATCCAGAGATTGAAAAATGTTTAGACAATATGAAAGAAGAAATCGCAAATGACTTTAATTCTGCGGGTGCCATGGGACAGTTTTTTTCTTTTTTACGTTATGTAAAAAATCAAAAAGATCAATTGTCCGAAGCATCTTTAACGAGAATCAAAGAGACATTAACATTTGTGCAAGAAGCTTTAGGTCTTATTCATAACGATCCTGAACGAGTCCTTCGAGAACTTAAGAAAAATGAACAAGACACTACCTCATCCGATGTGGATGCTGCGTGGATTGAAAAATTAATTGCTGAAAGGGCGCAAGCGAAAGTTTCAAAAAACTGGGCCCGTGCTGATGAGATTAGGAAAGAACTCTCAGCAAAAAATATAGTTCTTAAGGATAATCCTGACGGAACGACTAACTGGAAAATGAATTAAAGGAAATTTTAATGAAATTTGTTTTTGCTGTATTGTTTTTATCTGTTTCTTTTTGTCTTACTGCGGCCAGTGAATCCCGCAGCATCGTTTATAATGGATCTCAAGATTCTTTTGACGTTTTATTAAGAGGGGAAGAAACCCATACAGAATACCGTGTAGAACAAAGACGTGCTACTTGTAGCCGCTCTGTTTATGCAGGAACAAGAACAGTGTGTAGTGGTGGACGCCCTCGCTCATGTCGCTCTTACCCTGTTTACCGCACTCAGTATTATACTTGTTGGCAATCAGTCCGTATTCCTTATGAAGTTAAAGACTTTGATGTTAATGCCAATATTAAACTTCTAGTGAGCAAAAAAGATCTTGCCCAAACTCGTGGGGAAACGTTTAAATTAAGTCTAAAAGGTGACAATGTTCATCTTGAAGCTGTTGGCTCTCGAAAATATTTGCTGGTTCTTCGAAAAAATCAAAATCGCGTCGAAGTTAGAGGGAGTTTTAAATTCGTTTCTCACCTGTATGCGGTGGAATTAGTTGAGGCTGCACCCATTGTGAATAGTTTACAGATGAGTAATATCTCAATCGAAAACAATGTTTTAAGTACAGTGATGGGATCTCAGATGGAGCACAATCAGATTGCATTTTCGCTAAAGGTTTCTCAGATTCACACTTTTGGTTCAGATCCAGTTCTTTTTGATCGTGAGCTTACTTCAGATGAATTAAGCTTCAGGACTCTTGCTCAAATGGTTGTTTTGGATTTGCAGGTTGATCGGCTTGCAATCAATCTCAATAATGGAAAATTTGCTCTTACGACTTCGGCATTCTTTAAGGATAATAAGAGACTCTTAAATGCTTCTCAATTTAATCCCCTCGAAGTTTCTCGCAAACTTATTTATACCAATCGATAATTTAGCTACTGAGAGTTCTGCCATCCTATTAGGATAGTGGAACTCTCGTGGTCAGGGTCTACGCATCTAGATCTATCCTCCGTTCTTATTTCGCCCTGGTCTTAATCATACCTGCTGAAAAGCGAAGCTTTTCAAGGGCCCACTTCGGCCCCATTTTCTTTAAAATTTCACTCTATTTCCGAAGAGGATCAAGGTAAGCTGCTAGAATTGGGAAAGATTTAGATGCATAAGCCCTGGCCACTAAGAGTTGGCAGGGTCCTTAATATTAATAATTCTCGGGTTTGTTTTTAATATGATTCTTCAATCACTGTAATATCATATAACTGAAATTTCGCTTTTTTTCAAAATTTGAAGGTCTTTTTGAAGGTATTTTTTAATCCTGCCGATAAGCACGGTATCTAATATTAAGACACAGGGAGCTTGTATGAAGATGCACGAATACACAGAAGAAGAAAAAGCATTTATTGAAAAATGGGGGAGACCTTCCGATTTGAATTATGACGATAAACTTGTTTTTTATGGAATGAATGATAAAAGAGTCTCGGCCCTTGATTTGGCGAAGACACGAGAAAAGTCTTACAGAAGAAAGAATGACCCTGAATTATCAAAATACATTTATGATATGAGCACATAAGGGTGACTCACAAAAGTTTTCTATTTTAACTTCAACACTAACAATGTAATCGTGATACTCTGATTTAATTTTAATCATTGACAACTGAAAGTCTCCGTCATTATCAACAAGGAAAGTTTTGGGATTGTTTTCAAGCATTTCACAAATTTTCTCTGGAAGACTCACATTTAATTGCTGTATTTCCTCTCTGCTTATATTCACACTAAAGCCATCAATATAAATATATATTTTTCTAACTGTAAAAATCTCTCCCGTGGGCCTCTCAACTTTAAAGCCATCGTGATTTATAGTTGTCGTTCTCGCAACTGACTGATGAATCTGCACTGGTCTTTTCTCCATGAAATCTCCCTTCCACCTTAAATAGAAAAATCTAAAAAAGTAGCCGATTTTTGGCG
>CAMCZE010000087.1 GCA_945885655.1 Bacteriovorax stolpii
AGAATTTATTTGGTTAAAATAAGTTTTACCTTTTTCATCAGTGGTACTAAAAATAATTTATCTTTTTAACCGGAGAACAAAATGAAAAGATTTATGTTTTTTAGTTTATTATATCTGAGTTCAGTCTTCTCTTTTCCCATTCATGCTTATGTAGGAATTAACAATAGGGCCCTTGTTATTGTCTCGGAGCTTGATAGTACTGTCGCGCCTGAAATGAAACAGATCTATACCACAATTGAGTATCTCACCCACATCTCCGCACAATCCATTTTAGGCATGAATTATGGAGAGACCGAACTTTTATTAAATAACGATGCAACTTTTCCTAAGTTTAAGTCCCTTATACGTAATCTAGCAGGACGTTCAGATATCCATGCCATCGATGTGATCCTTTCCCTCCACGGTTCGACGACCCAGCTCTCTTTTGATGATAAAAGATGGAAAATTGCGGATATGGAAAAAAACTTTTTAATGGCCAATACGGCTTCAGAGAGGGCCTTAATGGTTAAAGTTAAAAGGAAACTAAGAATGATGTATAACCTCTCTTGTTTTGGGAAATATCATAATGCTAGTTTTATAAAAATGGGATTTGATTCATCCGTTGGATCCGTTTCAGTTAATGCTAATTCTGAAGTGGAGTTTCTTCCGGTATTAACTTCCTGGAAACAAGGCTCAACCTTTGTTGCTTCTTTTAATGCAAGCAATAATCCAATGGCCCTGTTCCTGGCCGATGAACCAATTCGGATACTGGGAAGAATTCAAAACAATTCACTTAAAATAACAAACTCTAAAAAGATTTTTGCTGGCAGATCATCCATTCGTATTTCAACTGATCCTCAATAAGAATTATTCGATATCAATAGAACCGATTCCAAAGTCTGTACTGTGAAAGAATAGGCTTTGGATTTTTTTTGCATAAAACTTTTCACCTTTATTAGGTAAAAGATTAACCACCCATATATCATTTCTTTTAACAAGCTGAAGACGAAGCTGATGATATTTCCCCCATGGAGCAAGGATGTTTTTTAAAATCTTAAGTGTTATTTCGCCACCTTTTGACTTATCAACCTCTTCTTCCACAGGTAGAAGTGAAACTGCCGTAACTGTGAGCCCGCTTCGTTTAGGAGTTAAAATAATAACTTCCCTTTCAGTTTCATTCACTTCTTTAAGTGTAATTTTCAATGTAGGATTTCTTTCATCAAACTGATCTGAAAGTTTATTTTGCATAACAGGTTTATTAATTAAAAGATAATCTAGTTCATTTTTAGCATTTACACAGATCTTAACATTGCCCTCTTCTGTATAAAGAACTTTATCATCACTCCTAAGTTTCAGGGCCATAAAACAATCGGCCCATGAGACAAAACTCACAAGAAGTGTCGTTAGCAATACTAATGCCTTAGTCATATTGTTCTCTCTAAGAATGAAGATCATCTCCCTTACCTCTAGCAAACAGACTGCCATTATTTGCCAAGTCATATTTGGTACTTAGCTACTAAAAGGCAAGTTCATGTATAGTTTCTAGACGATTGTGTCATGTTGGTGATCAATCTTTAGACACCACACAGGGAAGGTCGCACACATTTTGCGAGAGGAAAAATGATTAATCTAATTCTACACCAAGAAAATATGTATTTAGATCACTCCATGTAATCTCATTATCTTCAACTGCTTTGATAAAAGATTCTCTCAAGTTAAACCTGAAAGTATGAGATATCTCTTGCTCACTTTCATTTTCGCATGTTTTATAATTCTTAATAAAGTCATAAACAATAACCTTCGTCATCATTCTATTTTCATCAAATGAAACTTGAAATTTTTGGGTATGTTCATTACAGTCTGGGCCTGTGGCATATGTCCCACTCAAAATTTGTCCGTCATAATGGAAGGTTCTGAGTCTTACCCGCGTAGTGCTGCTTGAAAAAGCAGTATTTGAAATAATTGCCAATAACAGAATAATCACTTTCATCGTTTTCTCCTTATCTATGTTTGCTAACTAAGTTGTTTAGAAGTATATGGCCAGAGAATACTCTTAATTGCCCCAAAGTTTACTTGGCGTCCCCCACCCCAAATTTCTCTGAGACATTTTTTGCTGCCCCATAATGGACGTTTTTCGAGCTACAATTCCAAAAATGGCATTTCAATCTAGGAATTATTCATAAAGAGAGGGCAACTTTCACAGACACTCTCGAATTCTGAAGAATTATTTTGCAAGCCCATTATGGGGTCCCAGGTTTTGTTTAGGACAATCTTCCCACAAAACTCCTTTCTCCCTCATCTCTTCGTTCCTTTCAGGATGAAGAGGATAATAGATTTTGTTAGAGACTTTACTTGCTTCTCCTCCTATTAACATCAAAACATTTTCATTCGTATTGTTAATGAATGTATGAGCGATTCCCGTCCCTGCAGGGAAGGCTACAAAATCTCCCTCTTTTAATTCATAAAGATGTCCGTTAATCCACGCTTGGGGCTTGCCATTAATAACATAAGCAAACTCTTCTTCCTCTTTCTCAGCATGTGGCCATGAAGTTCTTCGCCCTGGAGGAATAGTTTCAATATGAATTCCTATTTTATTTAAACCTAACTTTCGCCCTATTGGTGAACCTATTGCTAGAAGTTCAGTGCTATTTGGGTAATGGGCGTTATCCTCTTCCATTAAATCTTTATAATTTCCAATAAACGACGGCCTTGAAAACTTTTTCCATTTCTCTTTAGTCAATTCCCAAAGCTCAGTTTGAGTAAATTCTGGACTTACAAATTTTGCTGCACGTGTTTCAATATAAGTTGCTCCAGACTTCTCTTTCACTCTTCTTGAGGCCTGATTTCCAACTGCATTAGTAAAATACAATTTATCAAATCCAAGATGATCAAAAGCGTAGTCCATAACTGGCCTAACAGCTTCAGACATAATTCCCTGACCCCAGTATTGTTTTCCTAACCAAAATCCACGATTTTCTGGAACTGGATCTCGCCACAAATCAACACAACCAATAAGCTCTTCAGGATTCGTTTTTAAAAATATACCAAAGCACCAACGGTCCTTTCCTTGTCTTGGTAAAACGAGATTAGTTAAAAAGAATTCAACTCCATTCTCTGGATATGGCCATGGTACAGCTGAGGATAAAAACTTGATGACTTCGTAGTCTACAAAATGCTTCCTGTAAGCTGGAGCATCCTCAAAAGTTAAAGCTTTAAGCAATAAACGTTCTGTGCTTAATGTTGGAATTGTCTGAGACATAAGGCTCCGGTTCGATTTGCTTGCGAAGGGTTGTCATTTTGAGTAAATACTCGAACTGGATAATACCTTGATTTAAATATAAATAGCTTCAGTAAAATGGGTTAAATTTTACGAAGGCTTTTTTTGGTGCCCCTTATTGGACGATTTTAGAACCGCAATCCTTAAAATGTCTGCTTAAGTTATTAATTTCACCTTCTAATGGCCTGTCCCAATGCGGAAAATATCGAACCGAAACAAGATGTTGATCTTTTCTCAGCAATTGATATGATTAAAAAACTGGTGAGGGATAAAAAATGTGCCCGCAACGACACTCCCTCTCCAGAAACCATCCCTTCATTCGAAGGGTGTTTTCTGGCCTAAATACCATAATCAATTTTTATGTTTAACCACCATGATTAATATTCAGTAGAAAATTTCAAATCTGATTTCCTAGAATCAAAATGGTTTAATTTTACGATGGCTTTTTTTGGGTGCCCCTTAGTGGAAGATATCGAACCGAAACAAGATGTTGAAATTTTCTCTGATGTTGATATGATTAAAAAACTGGTGAAGGGATAAATATACCCCGCAGAAGGTACTCTTCACCAGAAACCTTCCCTTCATTCGAAGGGTGTTTTCTGGCCTAAATACCATAATCAAATTTTATGTTTAACCACCATCATGGATTCTCAGTAGTAATTTTCAATTCTGATTATGTAGAAATACTCTGGTCTAAAATCTTAAAAAGAAATATGATCTTGCAATGCTGATAGTTAAGAGAATGACGACTGAAGAGTTTATTGAATACAGCCTGTTCTCATTTGAAAACTATATATCTGAAACAGCCAAATCATCAGGACGTGACCGAGAGAAACTCAGATCAGAGAAAATTCATCAAATTCCGATTTCCCCCTCCGATAATGACCTTTGGTTAGTGGCCAGCTTGAATGGACAAAATGTCGGTTTTGTTTGGGTTCAACTTCGCCCAGAAAGACACGAAGCATTTGGCTATGACATATATCTAGAAGAACAATTTCGTTCAAGGGGTTTAGGACGAGAGGTGATGCAGGTATGTGGGGACATCATTCGTCAGCACGGTATTCAAAAAATTCAAATTTGCGTTTACCAAAATAATACTGTTGCCCGGAAGCTTTACTCATCACTCGGTTTTAATGAAATAAAATTCCGTGATGATCTGAATCAATACACCCTTGAGCTTTCAATCTAAAAATAACTTTGTAGAAATAAAAAAAGCCTCAATAAATGGGTTAAATTTATTGAGGCTTTTAAGTGGTGCACCTTCGCGCACGATTATCGAACTGCAATCCTGCAAGTTACAAGGCCTGACCGTCCACATCAATCGACTCGCTCGTCCAAGAAGTCATTACTTAAATACTGAACGACTAAATCCTTAAGATACACATTCTGATGGAATTCCCACTTCACGAAGTCGATCCCTGAACTCTCGCATCTCTCGGATTCTTTTTCCGAGTTCCCCCAGTTCCTCTTCAAGATTTTCAATGCTGGAATTAAATAATGGCAAGATCCCACCTGACAGACTTGAAGCCTGATTCCATCTTCTCTCTAACTTAATAAGAAGCGACTCCTTGAGTTCTGATTGATAGTGGGGGATCACACTATCAATCATCTCTTGCCCCAACTTGCCCAGTTCTTCATAAGAAAGACCATTCTGAATTCCCCATGAAACCATTTGAATCTCATCGGCAAAATACTTCGCAGGTGCCAATAGATTTAGTTCTCTGATGATTTTTGCTCGCTTACCTTCCAACTTACTTAAAGAATAGATATGGCCCGCCGGACTCGACGCTGAGGATTTCATACAATAGGTCATAACAGGAAAGACGTAGTCCCCTGGGGACAAAACTAACTGACCTTTTGAATCGTAAGTGAATACAGACCTTATCGTCTTGCGAGGATCGAATGAATTTCCTGGAAGCTTTTGAACAAGGGGATAAGTACTTCTCTCTGGAGGATCAATGGGACTTTCTTGCGACAAGATTTTTTCAAGACCTGGCCTTACCTTTCGAAGCACAATTTCTTTTGCCTCGTCACGATTCGCAGGCAATTGAGAGCATGAACTTAGTAAAGCCACATATACAAGTAATAATATATTTTTATTAATCCTCTCATCTTACTGAAGAATCCCAGAGATAAGAAGGGCAAAAAGTTATACGGTAAAAATTAAGCCGCCACATCATAGTCAGCAAACATGATTGAGGCAGGATGAACGTTCAAAGCTTCTGCCATGACAATTGCACGCTGCTTTCCAATCTCCACACGACCATTTTCAATCGCACTAATGTTTGCCTGAGAAATTCCTGTTTCCTCTGCAAGCTTTATCTGTGACCATCCCTTAAGCTCTCTAAGTGTTCTTACCATATCACCCGGACTCATAAGGATGCTGGCACCTGCAATATTTAAATCTTTTTTTGTCCTCATACTAAACCTCCTCATACTTATGGGGTGTCACCGCCAAAACAACGATCTCTTTAATTTTATCATCCTCAGTATAAACAACCCGATACTTAATATTCAATCTCGATGAACGACAATGGCGAAGATTCCCTTTAAGCTTCTCGTCTTTAAAACCTGGATAGTTTTTGAGATTATTTGAACCACCATTTTTCACGATCTCAATCCAAGCCTTATACTTAAAGAGAATCTCTTTAGGAGTTTTCTTTAAACTTTTAGTAACTGATTTTTCTTCAAAAACTTTCCACATCAAATTATAATATATCAAAAACGAGATATATTAAAGTTAATATATAAAGTTGACATTATGGCCCACTATCGAACCGCAGAACTGTATATTTTGTGTTTTTAAATAATTGTAATCGTTCGTTAAATTAAAAAAGCCTCCCAAAAGGAAGGTTTTAAGTGGTGCCCCTTAGTGGACGATTTTCGAACTGCAATCCTTGAAATCTCAGCCTAAGCTATTAATATCTCAAATTGACTCATTAAACCTTTGCGGACAATATCGAACTAGTCGTTCACCATGACTAGTTCACGACCAGATATTGACTAGTTTAAAAAAATATGCAATAATCAAAAAATGGAAATCAAGTATCGATCACATGCTGTGGATAGAATGCTTCAAAGAAATATTTCAACAGCTGAAGTCGAGCTTGTTATCAATGAGCCAGATGGAACGATTAAACAGTCCCATGATAAATTTATTTATTATAAAAAAGTCAAAGGGCGAAAAGATAATTTTATCGCTGCTGTAACATTGATAAAATCGAAGAACGAAATCGAAGTATTAACCGTAATGATTGATTTTGAGGTACAATAATGAAAGTTTATCATGACTCAGAAATTGACTATCTTTCAATAGACTTCACAGATGAGGTAGAATCGAAATCAGTCTATAAAGATGGAATTATTGTTCGCTATGATAAAAAAGGCCATGTCATTGGAGTCGATATAACAGATTCAATGAAACTATTTTCAAGTTCAGACATGATGACCCTTCAAGAGGCATGTACATTTCTGGGGATTTCAGAGTCCACAATGAGACGTAAAATCAGAGATGGTAAAGTTAAATTTGTTAAGGAAGGAAAGGACTACCGCTTCAAGAAAGGCGATATCATCAGCATAGCAGCCTAATTATATTCACTTTTTAAAATAGATTTCACAGACATATCAAGATAGTTGCCATCGTTTTGCTTGTAATGATTTCTCATTATCCCTTCGTGTTTCATTCCAGCCTTCTCCATGACTCTTCCACTACCAATGTTAAAAGTCTTATGCTCGGCCCATATCTTATTTACTTTTTTTTCTTCAAAACCAAACTTAATGATTTCCCTTAAGGCTTCAGAACAAAACCCATGATTCCAAAAATCATGTCCAACCCAATAACCTACATATCCCCGATCATGCCTATCATTTAAACCAATATTTATACAGCCGATCAGCTCCGAAGTTGATTTTAAGCGAATTGCAAAAACATAGTTCATATCTTTCTCTAGCTGCTCTTGATGTCCCTTAATCCAAGAGACGGCCATAGGAACCTCATACGGATATGGAAGCGAGGCCGTCATATCGACAACTCTCTTATCCCCTGCAAGTTTCGCAACATTGACGGCATCTGTTTCGATGAAAGAGTTAAGAATCAATCTCTCAGTATTTAATGTTGGAATTGTCTGAGTCATAAGGCTCCAGTTCGATTCGTCTGCGAAGGGTTGTGAATTTGGGTGAATTCTCGAACTGGATAATATCTTGATTTAAATAAAAAAAGCCTCAGCAAAATGGGTTAAATTTTACTAAGGCTTTTTTTGGTGCCCCTTAGCGGAGAATTTTCGAACCAGCATCATAGAAAGTATAGCCCATGGGATTGATTTTTCGTTTGCCTCGATGAACACCATAGAGGAATTCTCGAACTAAAACAGACTGTTGATCTTTTCTCAGTAGTTGATATGATTAAAAAACTGGTGAGGGATTAAAAATGTGCCGGGCGAATGACACTCCCTCTCCAGAAACCCTCCCTTCATTCGAAGGGTGTTTTCTGGCTCCAATACCATAAACAACTCTGCTACTTAATCAATTCCAAGATTGACCTGTAGGAATTTTCGATCATGAAATAGTTATACTTATATGTCAGTTGCGAAAGAATTCAAGACTCGCTCAATGAAGTGACTCTTTTTATAGCGATAACTACTTGGTTCCATCCCCTCACTCTCTTGCTTCAAAATATTATATTCAGCAACAAGATGGGGTCTTTGATTTAAGATATTTCTAAATCGGACAAAGTCTTCAAACTGAGATCCATTAACTACCAATTGAATTGCTACATCATATTGGTACTTATCAGTTACCAACATACAGAGGGATTCAGTTCTTAACGTTTCTTGTTTCTCAATAAATCCTAATCTTTTAATAGTCTCAAGGCTCTTTTCAAAATTTTCTGCCACTACACCAACGAAAACATCTAAATCACCTTTAGAGATGGCCCCTGCTATCGCAGAAGAACCAATATGTTCAATGCGAGCTTCTTTTAAAGATTCATCCAGATCATGCTTGAGTTGCTCAAAGATAGCATTCACTTTGGATTGGTAATGGTGGGCTTCGTAAAATTTCATAAATTGATTTTAACAGATTAAAAGGCTGAAATAAAAAAAGCCTCAGCAAAATGGGTTAAATTTTACTAAGGCTTTTTTTGGTGCCCGCTCGCGGAATCGAACCACGGACACAAGGATTTTCAGTCCTTTGCTCTACCGACTGAGCTAAGCGGGCATATCGAAAAACAGAATCTTGTACTTCTAAAAAAGTGAACTCTAAGTTAATGTTTCAAAGGAAATTCGTCAATCTTAATTCACGAAGATTTGCAGTAATACTACGAGTCAAGGACAGATATGTCGGTAAAAGTTGTTCCCATCGAGCTTTCTCTTCATTGTTTTCAGGTTAATGCTTTAGCATTTTTACCCTCTAAGACTGGGGTGGCCATCAAATCTGAATGGGCCATTTTCACTCACGGATATACTTCTCATAAGGGTGATTGCTTAAATTGGGCCACAAGGATTGTTGAGGCCGGAGTCCCATGTGTCATTTTTGATCAACCAGGTCATTATCTGGGCAGTTTTAACGAAATACATTCTTTTGATGATTTTAAACACCACGCTCATGAACTTTTTGGTGAAGCCTTCATTGCTTTGGGCCTACTCCTAGAGAAACATCTTGGTCATGGCCAGTATCCATCATGCACGGGAGTCATCTTAGGAGGTCATTCGTTAGGCGCCTACACTTCTCTTCGTGCCATGAAACTTCCAGTTTTTTCGGAGCTCAAACGTTTGAATCTAGGCGTGGGTATTGGTATTGGACAGCGTCAGTCGGCCCATATTTTTGAGACTGCTTTTTATGAAAAAACTCTCTCTATTAGAAGACAACTCGTTTCTCACCACATAGATGCAAAGGCCGTGTTTTCTTGGCTTAAAGAAGAAAAAACTCATCTTAGTATTTCTGGGGAACGTATTCATCTTATCACTGGTGAAGATGACGTCGTTGTGGGCCCTGGAGGGCTTGAGGCCTTCCTAGAGGTCTTAATTAAGAATGTGAATGATGTGACTTGGGAGCGACCTAAACGACTTCCTCACCATGAACCAGGCGGAGCTAGTCCTCACCTTTATGCTTTTTTAAAAAAACATTTTGAGTGGCCTTAAGATTTTTTAACCACCCCTCTTTTCCGGGACGATCAAAAGCAGTTCCATATAACTTTTTACGAAGACCTCGGTTAGAACTCTTTTCAATGATGGAGATCAGTGTCGATTTAGGAAGATCGTAAAACCATTCACTTAAAAACTTAAAATTATCTTTTAATGAAAGTTTGGCCGAAACAGATCTAAGAGATTTTTTGTTCCAGGGGCAAACGTCCTGACAAATATCACAACCAAATATTTCTCCACGAGACTTATCAAAACCTTTAGGAGCAGGAACTTCCTTGAACATCTCAATTGTAAAAGTTGAAATGCACTGATTCGTTTTAATGGTTCTTGTTGTGATGTCTATTGCATCTGTGGGACAGGCCTCAGCGCATGCCGTGCACTGGCCACAATGATCAATATCGACTTTCTTTGTGCCCACAGGAAGTTTTTGATTAAGTAGTAAACTTCCGATCATGAAATAGCTGCCATACTTTTGATGAATGATCATGGAGTTTTTTCCAAACCAACCTAAACCCGCTTTCTGGGCAAGGTCTCTTTCAAGTACAGGTTGAATATCCAAACTAATAAAAGTTTCTAGGTTTTCAAATTTTTCTTTTAGTATTTCATAAATGACTGAGAGTCGTTTTTTGAGGGCCGTATGATAATCCTCGCCATCAAAACCTAAAGAATAGGCGGCCAATTGATGATGATCGTTTTCGAGCATCCATTTTTTACTTCTTCGATAGTCAAAAATAAAAACCAGGGCAGATTGAAAATCGGGATAGACCTCTCGAAGATCTTTTCTTAATTCTTTGCGATGATCATTTAAATAACTCAAGGTTCCGTGCTGGTTTTCAGCAGTCCACTTAAGATATTTATCAAATGAAGTTGGAATAGGATCTTCGGTATAACCCCAGTCCAAAATATCAAGAGATGATAAAAGATCTGGGGTAAAAATCATGGATTAAAAGGAATGATTTCTATGGCGCCTGTAGGGCAGGCCTCAACACATTCCATATCAAGAGTACACTGAGAAACTTTGGAAGCGTCTATGCGTGTTTCGTGATTAGATTCAATATCGGTTGACCAGATTCCGAAAGGACAGACAGTGATACAAGCGTGGCATGAAGCACAAATGCTTGTATCAAGAAGTAGCTTTCCCTTGTCGAAAGACACCTCCTGGATAGAGTCCTGGTTTGTACTCTCAATGGCCTGGGGAACATCTTTAATAATCTCAACGCGAATAGAATTGGTTGTTCCTTGTTTAAAAAACTTACCATCCCCTACAGTAATCACAATCTTTTCTCCGTTGTGGAGCATATTATCATTTTTAAGCTTTTTCACCATCAACTCTTCAAGCTTGGTGAGATCAGCATTTTCATGAATGTTAAAATAATAAGAAGAAATCCCCCAATACAAACTCATCTTACGGATAACGTTAATGGAATTAGTGACTCCCAAAACGGGCACCTTAGGACGGAACCTTGTCA
>CAMCZE010000088.1 GCA_945885655.1 Bacteriovorax stolpii
ATTCTTTTACGATATCAACCTGAGACTGAAGTCCTTCTTCAACCACCTGACGCACACTCTTTTCCGGATCAAGTTTTGGATCCTGCTCAAGATAGCCAAAACTAATACCCTTATTGGCATTAACTGTTCCAAGAAAATCCTTATCCACACCAGCGATGATTCTTAAAAGGGAAGACTTCCCTGAACCATTCAAACCTAAAACACCTATCTTAGCTCCATAATAAAATGAAAGGGAGATGTCTCTCAGAACTTGTCTTTTTGGCGGATAGACCTTTCCAACCTTATGCATACCAAAAATGATCTTTTTATCGTCAACGACTGCCATAAAACCTTTCCTTTGAATTTGAAAGAGGTCATTAAAGCAGAAAAAGTGCACTCTGTAAAAGAATGTCGCTTTACATTAGAGTCAATAAATCGCCTAAAAGAAGAAAAATAAAGGCCAAATATGAAGGAAGAAAAAACAAAGACAATAAACCAAGTTTTATCACCGTGAGTCTTTTCTCAAACAAGTCAAAATGCCATTTCTCAAGAAACCTCAACTCACCCATGATATACTTCACTTCGTCATCATAACTGCCCCCCATTTGCAAGGCCTTCTGACAACAGTCTTTAAGTTTTTCTACCAAAGACAAAAGAGTTTTTTGATGAATGTTTGAGAGCTCTTTAATACCGGCCAAAGTAAAAACTTCTGAACGGGACAAAGGCACATGAGACAGAGCAGAGAGGATATACAACATCTTCCATAAAAGACCGATGTCGGCAAAATATTTTTTTCGTAAATATTTTAATAAAAATGGCAAAATCAAAAAACCACAAAGCTGCCAGCTAAAAATAAAAACGAGATTCACCCAAGAAACTTTTACGTCCACTAAAAATAATGAACCTATGATAAAGGACCAAGTTAAAAGACAAACCATGCCCATCTGTAGCCAGGTCCCCAAATTGAGTTCTTTTAATTTTATTTCAAACTGACGATCAAGTTGTAATCCCTCTCTTAAATAAAGCAGGGCATCTTGATAGTTTCCACCCATTTTCCGTCCCAAGAAAAGAAGCGTATCGATGACCTCAGTGTAGAACTTGTATACAGGTAATTTATTTGGGATTTTTAGTTCTGAGCGGCCTCCCCATCGGAAGCTTTTAAGCCACTCTTCTAACTCTTCCCCTGGGCTTTTTTGAAGAATCAAGGAGTTAGTAAAAAAAGGACCTGGATGTTCAATCCAGACGATGAGAGAGGCAATAACAAAAGTATAAATAAAAAAAGAAATCATGCGTCCAATATGTTCCGATTCATTGACATCCTGCAACTCAATGTCATAACTTCTTCACTATGAATTCACTTCAGAAACGGCCCTCTTCCAAACATGAAGATTCTCACGAAACGTTCCTCTCAACGTTTGAGAAAAACATATTAACAATCAATGACATTGGTGATGTGGAAATCATGCTGAAAAAGCTTCAGTTTGTAGGTACTAACTTCGATCCTTTCATGCCTGAAATCAGTGATGAGTGCCAACAGGTTATGGATAACTTGGGACTGACTCAGCATATGAAAAATCCCTATCTTGCTACAAATATCATTTTAAGACTTCTGGATAAAACAGAAGAGCGTTTAAATACCTTAAAGCAATAACATGAATAAAATTCCTGAATGCGCCATCCATCCGATTTCGGCCAAACTCATCCGAACTGGTCATCCTTGGATTACATCTGACAGCTTTTCAAACCGCTTTCCACGTCAGTCGGAGTTTATCGTGGCCTTGGATGATCGTAGACGACCCATGGCCCTTTTACTTCATGATCCTCAACATAAAAATGTCAAGGCCCGAGTGTGGACCACTCAATATCCTTTTGACCGTGAGGCCCAACATTTTACGGCCAGTGTTCAAGGAAGACTTGATCAGGCCTTTACAAAAAGACTTCAGCAGAAAGAGTTAAACGAGCGTGAAAACTTTTATCTGACTTTTGGTGAAGCTGATGCTCTACCTGGGCTTTTTATCATCAAGCTAAAAGATCGTGTACTGATTCAACTTTATACCTCATTTTGGAATCCATATAAGGCGATTATTCAAACCACTTTACAAGAAGTGTTCCCCGATGTGAAAGACGATGGGATCTGGTTTCAGCTTCGTGGAGAAACCAGAGAGCTACAAAAACTTCCCATGAATGCCGTTGAGGCCAATCGCAAAGATGAATTTCATCTGCAAGAATTTGGTCTTCAATATCTTATCCGTTTAGGAAGCTCATACGATCATGGCCTTTATACCGACATGAGTTCACTGCGATATGAACTTAAAAAGCTCATCACTCAAGACTCCCGAGTTCTCAATCTTTTTAGTTATACCGGTGCCTATTCATTGTGGGCCATGAAGTTAGGATCAAAACACGTAGTCTCTGTGGATCTTTCTCCAAAATATATTGAATGGCTTCAACAAAACATTGCTTTAAATCCTGAGCTTGACCACACCCAGCACACATCAATGACAACCAGTGTGGATGAAGCTTTAAGGCAACTGGATTTACAAAAAAATCTTTTTGATGTGATCATCTGTGATCCACCATCATCATCTTCGGATGGTGAAAAAAGAAGTTCGGCCATCAAAAGTTATAAAGAGCTCATTACAAACATGGACAAAATCCTTGCTCCTAAGGGAAAGATGGTGATCTTTTTAAATACCCATCAAGTGACTTCTCAGAAATTTGATCGAGTCATTCAAGATTATTTGAAAGAACTAAACCTCCCTTATAAAGTAACTCTACGTCTGGGTCTTGGCCAAGACTGCCCTACCCTTAAAGGATTTCCTGAAGGAAGTTATTTAAAGGGACTGGTCTTAGAAAAATCATGATAAACGTTCAAAATCTCACTAAAAGTTTCACGACACATGTAAAAGAGCCAGGTCTTAAAGGATCACTTAAATCTCTTATTAAACGAGATAAAAAAACAAAATTTGCCCTAAATGGTGTCAATCTACAGATCAAACAGGGTGAGATTGTGGGACTTATCGGGGCCAATGGCGCCGGCAAAACAACCCTTATCAAAATTCTAGCAGGAATTGTGCATCCCACTTCTGGAGAGGCCACTGTTTTGGGATATAAACCCTGGCAAAGAGATAATAGGTATCGAAAACAAATGTCTCTTATCATGGGACAAAAAGCTCAGGTATGGTGGGATCTTCCCGCACTCGATAGTTTTATTCTTTTAAAAGAAATTTATCAGATTGATAATTTCACCTATAAAAAGAATCTTGAATTTTTATCCGACACTCTGATGATTAAGGATCAATTAAAAATTCAGGTAAGACGCCTCTCGCTTGGGGAACGAATGAAGGTTGAACTGATGGCGGCCCTTCTGCATAATCCACGAGTCATCTTTTTGGATGAGCCTACTATTGGACTTGATATTTCCGCACAAAAGGCCGTTCGCGAGTTTATGAAAAACTATCAAGTTGAGTTTAAACCGATTACCATTCTCACCTCTCATTACATGGCCGACATTCAAGAATTATGTCCTCGAATAGTTATCATTAAAGAAGGCCAGTTTGTTTATGACGGATCTCTAAGCAAAGTGCAACGTATGTTAGGGGATAATAAAGTGTTGAGTGTGACGACTGAAAAGGAGATTTTTCAGCTCGAAGTTCCACGAACCGAACTCTCCATAAAAACTAAAGAAATTTTTGAGAACCATAATGTTCTCGACTTAAATATCCAAGATCCATCAATAGAAAACATCATTGAATCCATCATGAGAAATGGCCTAGGCCCACCATGAACTGGTGGCGACACGTCATGGCGATGGAGATCAGAAAGATCCTCGCTTACCGTTCAGATTTTTGGATCATTTTTTTAGGACAAACGGCCGTGCAACTTGTTATTGCCACGGCCCTTTGGAAAAGTATTTTTGAGACTCAGGGTACGATCCAGATGAACGGATTTACCCTACCCATGATGACACTTTATTACCTCATCGTTCCGATCGGTATGCGCATGCTTACCGGAGAAAACATCGGTTTTATTTCTCGCGAGATCTATGACGGAAGCTTTAACCGTTACCTCATTTATCCACTTTCAGTTTTTCAATATAAGGCCGTGACTTATCTCACCTATAGTCTTTTTTACGGCGTGCAACTCATTTTACTTTTTAGTATTTATCAATTCACCATGATCGATGTTACGCCCACTTTAATGACCTTTGTTCATCTTTTTGAAGGCGTTGCACTCTTCCTCATATCCGCTACAACATATGTTTTGATGGCCATGCTCATCGAACTTCTAGCTTTATGGGCGGATAATATCTGGACCCTCGTTGTAATGTTGCGTTTTTTTACTTCCTTTTTTGGTGGAGGATTTATTCCTCTCGCTTTTTTTCCTCTTTGGGCCCGTGAGATTCTTGTATTCACTCCCTTTCCCTATCTTGTGAGTTTACCAGTAAGAACAGTCATGGGACAAAGCTCTTCAATTGAAATCACTTTAGGAATTGTTGTGCTTTTGTGTTGGAGCTTCTTTTTTATGGGTTGTGTGGCCCTTATGTGGAATAAAGGTCAAAAAAATTATTCAGGAGTGGGAATATGAAACGTTATATACGTCTCTATTTTCATTTTTTGAGGTTTTCTTTTTCGAAGGCCATGGAATTCAGATTAGATTTTTCGTTCCGAATTATCATGGATATTATTTATTATACGGTGAATATCCTTTTTTTTAAAGTCATCTACCTTCACACACCTATGCTTGCTGGATGGAATGAAAATCAGATGATGATTTTTGTTTCTGGATATCTTTTAGTTGATGCCATTAATATGACCATCTTTTCCACCAACATGTGGTGGCTACCATATTATATCAATAAAGGAGAACTGGACTATTATCTCATTCGTCCGGTATCTCCCTTGTTTTTTTTATCGCTTAAAGAATTTTCGGCCAATTCGTTTTTAAATCTCATGATGGCCATTGGTTTTTTCACCTATTCTCTTAATCAGTATACTGGGCCATTTGATACTCTGGACATATTTCTGTATGTGCTTTTTCTTCTCAATGGCTCGATGATTTATTTCTGCACTCAGATGCTAATGATCCTGCCTGTATTTTGGACTCATAGTGCACGAGGTTTTGTAGATTTATTCTATTCATTGGGTCTTGCAATGGAGCGACCTGACCGAATTTATAAAGGCTGGCTCAGAGTACTTTTCACTTTCATTTTACCCTTTGCAGTGATTGCATCTTTTCCCGCACGATTTTTCTTGGAGCCTTTTGACTGGAAACTATTTGTTCATACTGCGGTGGTGACCGTTTTTATTTGGAGTTTAATGTTATTTGTTTGGAAAAAAGGACTTCAAAATTATTCCAGTGCTAGCAGCTAAAAAGCGGCCACTCTGCCACACATAATATCCCAGAACATTTTAAAATCACCCATCATGCTATAGAGTGGGTATTTCAAACTTAGAGGTGAATTTTTTTCGTAGATGTAGTGCCCACTCCAAGCAAATCCATAACCAAGAAGTGGAAGAAGCAAAAGAAGTGAAATAGCACCTGTGAAGAAAAAAAGAAGCAATGTAGCAATGACGCCACTAGTCCCTACGAAATGCAAACGGCGGCATGTCACATTTTGATGCGCGCTTAAATAGGCCGGATAAAAATCAGAAAACGTATCAAAAACCATTAAATTCCCTTGTCTATCTCTATAATGCAATCAACTTGCTGAAATCTCAAGACTTATATTTCAGTAAAGGATTCTTTTTTAGTCAGGCAATTGAGTTGATTCAAAGGTCTTGTGTCTTTAAACATTAAAAAGTTAGTAAAGTTTTACCCGCCTTTTCCGATAAGTTATTAGTGAAAAAAATTTGTTTGCTGATATTTCTATTCTCCTATGAAGTTAAGGCCCAGTGGATAGACTGGTGTGTGCCCGATCATTTCTACAATTTTCAAGAACTTGAAAAACTCTATCCCTATATTACTCGGATCACACCTGATCCTGACCTGATTGACATTCGTAGGCCGAAATATGAAACAAACCCTGAGGCCTCATTCTGTAAACGCCCCATGGAAATGCTTGATACAGTTGTATTTCACCACTCTGAAACAGCATCTTCATGGACACCAGAAATGATCAATGCCCTTCACCTTGAAAGATCCACCAATAATGATCCATGGTATATGATCGCTTATTCTTATGTGATCAGCTCGCCTTATCGTGGCGAAACTCTCCCCGTGCCTGAAGTTGCTCAAGGCAGACCTCTTGATATTGTAGGTGCTCATGCCGGAGGTGAATCTTATGTTTCAATGGATGAGATTCAGACAAAACTTTGGACAGAAGGTAAAGTGACTTGTGGTAAAGAAGGTGGAGTTTTTCAAGTTGATCCAGATCTTTTAAGAAATGGCAAAATCAAGGCCAACGTCACAACAGTTGGTGTCGTGATCACTGGTAACTATGCACCCTTTTCAAAATTAAATCCTCTGGGTTACAAAAAAGACAATCCTCGAAATCCTACTCAGGAAACACTAGTGATGGCGGCAAAAATGTCGTGCCAACTTCAGAAAAAAAATCCACGTATAAAAAAAATTGGCTGGCACTCTCAATACAAAGCGACGGCCTGTCCAGGAACCATTAAAAACTATATTTCTGAAATCAAAACAATAGCGAAGGGGTACGGATGCGAATTCAATTAATCCTTCTCTCGCTGATAATATCTTTCAATGTATCAGCGATGGATAATAAAAGTATCAATGATCTCTTTAAAAAATATGAGCTCATCATGAATGAAAAACGTTTTGAGCTAATAGACGACGTGTTTAGTCCTAAGTTTATTAAAGACAATGGTGGAAAAGTAGAATTCATGAACAAGGTGAAAACACTTCCTCTGGTTAAAAATAAAAAGTCAGTCGAAATGTCATGGAAAAAAGGTGTACGTACAGAAATCTATTTTGTGAAATATAAAAGGCCCATCCCAGATTCTCATGGAACAGAATTTATCGTGATTAAAGAATCAGAAAAACTTAAAATCGACGGGACACTCAGTGACTCAAATTAAAATATTGGCCCTCGTATTATTTTTAACCGCTTGTGGAAAAGACGTGAACGTCTCGACCAAAAATCTTTCAACCCAGGCCTCATTGGCCCAGACCGAGGCCCTCGCCTCTCAAAAGAACGGGTCATTAGTTAAACGCAGCTCTACAACTGGTACAGATCGCATGACCTATAATGGGAAAACCTATACCGTCAGTAACCATAGTTCATATGTATCTCTTAACTATATTGAAAATAAGGCCATGGGATCAACGACGGAAGTGAAGTTTAAAGGGGTAGTGCAAAATCCAGATATTTTATTAGAAACAATTCAGGACAAATAAAAAAGGCCCCATTACTGGGGCCTTGAAATTTTTTAAGATTTTACGATTCGATCTCTCCAGGCCATCACATCAGGGGCAAGATAATCATACTTCATAGCATCTATGGTATATTGAGAAAATTCATAATCATGAGAATGCGTGAGACACTCTGTTGGACACACAGTCGTACAGAGACCACAATAACAACAAAGGGCCGTATCAATCACAAATTGAGTAAGTGTTAAACGGATGGGCTGTCCGTTACTCGTTTTTTTAATCTCTGTACCTTCAGGCTTCTTCTCAGAAGCGATATAAATACAATCAACAGGGCAGGCCATCGCACACTGGGTACAGCTAATACAGTTCTGAGAATCGTTAAATAAACGCATTCGCGCTCTTTCAGGAAGAACCTCACGAACTTCAGGGTATTCAATAGAAACTGACTTTACACCCCAAACGTAACGGAACGTAATCCACATACCTTTAATAGTCGTCGTAACACCATCATACAGAGCAGAGAAATAATCTCTTACTGAAGATGTTTCATGTGTTTGAGTATTCATCGGTCAACCTCTCCCAATACAATATCAATTGATCCTACAGTTGCTACAAAGTCCGCAATCATTTGGCCAGGGGCCGCATGAGGAAGCATGGAAACGTGTGTGAAACATGGAGATTTCACTTTAAGTCTATAAGGTGTTTTTGCCTCTGGACCTTCAGAAACAAGATGAAGACCTAACTCTCCACGAGGGCATTCTGAACGCATAAAAATTTCGCCCTTAGGAAGCTTGATAATTTTAGGAACTTTGCCCATGATTGAACCTGGCTCAAGTTTAGCTTGAACCTGACGGATGATTTTGATCGACTCGATCACTTCTTTCATACGTACGATATAACGATTCCAACAATCTCCTACGACTCCAACTTCAG
Organism: Bacteriovorax stolpii; assembly: GCA_945885655.1. Classification (GTDB taxonomy): domain Bacteria; phylum Bdellovibrionota; class Bacteriovoracia; order Bacteriovoracales; family Bacteriovoracaceae; genus Peredibacter. The sequence goes on from CAMCZE010000088.1 coordinate 8,248, forward strand.
CAATCCCTACCGGAATATCAAAATCGAACTCTGAATAAAGAGAATAAGGCATATTCTTACGAAGATCCCATTTATGACCCGAACCACGAAGAACCGGACCAGTGGCACCATAATCAAAACAATCTTGAACAGTAAAAACACCAACGTTAGCTGTACGTTCAATAAAGATTTTATTCATCGAAACAAGTTCGTGATATTTTTTAGCTTCTTCTTCCATCTCATCACAAAAGGCCGTAACACGATTGAGCTGCTCATCTGTCCAGTCATTCCAAACTCCACCAATCCAGATGTAATTATAGAGAAGACGAGCACCCGAAACTTCTTCAAAAAGTCTTAGGATTTTTTCACGCATTTCAAATGCATATAAGAATGGCGTGAAGGCCCCTAAATCCAGAGCATAGGTTCCGAAGGCCATTAAATGAGAAGCAATTCGCTGAAGTTCACCTGTTAGGATACGAAGAAGTTCAGCACGACGAGGAACCTCAGTTCCAAGCATCTTCTCAACCGCCATGGCATATCCCCACTCCATGCTCATGGCCGCAATATAATCCAAACGGTCAACAAAAGGAATGATTCCTCTGTAGTCTAAGTTTTCAGTATGTTTTTCCATACAACGGTGTAAATAACCAAGGTGTGGAATAGCATGTGCCACAATTTCTGAATCGGTCCAAATCTCTATTCTTAAAACTCCATGAGTCGCAGGATGCTGCGGGCCCATATTCAGTCTTAAAAGTTCTGATTTTAATTGCTCAGTTTCAGCATTGATAGTCGGACGTTCTGGCTCACCAATATCCCAACGGCTTTGCATATATATAATCCTTCTTATTGAACTTTGTTAGCGGCACCTTCTTGTGCCTTCTTAATCATACCCTGACGAACGATATATTCACGGTCTTCCATGTTGCTTTTACTATCAGGAAAAACTTCCATTCCATTGTAAGTTTTCTGAGCGATGTAATCTTTTCTAAGTGGAAAACCTTCCCAATCATCAGGACAAAGAATTCGCCGATGATCCGGATGATTATTAAATTTAATCCCAAACATATCGTAACATTCACGCTCTTGAAAATTAGCAGCGGGATAAAGTTTAACTATTGAATCAACATTTCCATTCACACGATCAGTTATCTTAACTTTTAAAATAAGGTCTCGTGGGGCGTTCATGTCAAAGTGGCCCATAATATAACAGACTTCGATGTACTCAAGATAATCCACACCACTCACCGCTTGAAGAGCGTTGAAAGGCATTTCAGTATTTGTCTTAAGAAACTCTGCTACTTTATAAATGGCAGAAGCTTCTACTGTTATAGAGGCATGAGTCTTGGCATCTTCAGTTTTGTTCACAACTGCAGATGCACCAAGAACATTTTTATTTATAAGTTCTGCTAATTGATTATGCATGTTTCACCCACTTATTACGAAGCAGACGTTCGTTAGCGATTTTCTTTTGAAGTGTCATCACACCTTCAATCAAAGCTTCAGGACGTGGAGGGCAACCCGGAACATAAACATCAACAGGTACCACTTCATCCACACCTTTTAAGACGTGATATCCGTATTGCCAGTAAGGTCCGCCCTTGTTTGCACAAGACCCCATGGAAATAACATATTTTGGTTCTGCCATTTGTTCATAAAGGGTTTTCACTCGTGTTGCCATCTTAAGAGTCACTGTACCCGCAACAATCATAAGATCAGAACGTCTTGGAGTGGCCATGAAAGCTCCACAACCAAATCTTTCTAGATCGTACTTAGCAGCTCCAGTGGCCATCATCTCGATCGCACAGCAGGCCAGACCAAAAGTCATTGGCCATAAAGAATTTTTTCTACCCCAATTCAAAAAATCATCCAGGGTCGTAAGAACAACACCATCTTGCATGGAGAACTCCAATTTAAATATGACCCTTTAGTTTTACCGCGATGGGCTTGGAATTTCAATCATTTCAGGTGTTATCAGAGGAGAAAAGATGGTTTATTTTTCACCACAACGAGTAGCATAAGTGGTAACGAATTTATTTTGATCTGTAACTGATGCAGGTCCTCGTTTTGGTCCTTGCTGCATATAAGCAAGACGCTTTTTGTCATTTTCGCACACTTTATTTAGCACAAGGTCATATTCCATTAAGGCCGCCAGAGGGTATGGAACACCATAGGCAGAGGAAATGAAATTTATTTTCTCACCTTTCAAATCTTTAAAGCTACTGGAAATTTTGCGGGATGCTAACTGTTTATGGAAAGAGTCAAAATAATCTCCCACGTGATAAAAAAGTTGAACAGCCTTGGCATAGGACAATTGACTATTTTGATCTTCAATCTTTTGACAGTGAGATCGTGATTGAACATGTTTTGAAAACAGCTCTTTCAAAACACGGCATTCAACTAAAAAGGCCTGAACCTCCCCGCCCTGACCTTCTATTGTACTTTTAATAAAATCGCGAGCGTTAAACGAATCCGCATAGGGATTAAAAGCTTCACGGTAAACAAAATGAGTTAATTCATGAGCGAGATCTAAAATGGCATCGTCCCAAGTTAGACTACGATTGAGATAAACCACTGATTTAGATTCATATACTACATGCTCAGGTGAAGTTGGGCTAAA
>CAMCZE010000089.1 GCA_945885655.1 Bacteriovorax stolpii
CTAAAGAGTTTAACCTTACTAAGTCATATTTTGAAAACCTTGGAACTATTATGCAAGACTACCTTGCTACGACAACTCTTGGTGACCTTGCTCGTAAAACAGCTGGAGCATCAGAATCTGTTAATGCAAACAATGCGTCAGCAGTTCGTGCCAATATTGGGGAAATTAACCAATAAGGTGCACCTCAAACGTCTTTACCTCGACTATAATGCAACTTCGCCACTCTCTCAATCAGTCTTGGACTGGTTGAAGAGTGGCGATATTATTTTTGCCAATCCTTCCAGTCAACACTCCGCCGGTAAAGCTTCTCGCAAAATCATCAACGAATCTCGCAACCTGATTTTTTCAACGTTTAAGGCCCCGGAGAAAGAGCATAAACTTTTTTTTCATTCAGGTGCCACGGAAGGTCTTCATTCGGTGATGCACTCTTTTGTTGAGCACACACACAAAAAGAAAAACAAACTTTTAGTTTGTTTTTCAAAAATCGATCACCCCGTCGTGGTTTCTTTTTTGGAAAAATTTTGGGGTGAGCATGTGGAATTTTTTGATCTCAGCATCGGTTCAGATCTTGAGTATCAACATGAAAAAAATCTTTTAGCACTCAAAGAAAAAAAGCAATCTGATAAAGATCTGACTATCCTTTATCACCACCTTTGGGTTCATAATGAAACGGGTTATGTTTCGCCTCTAAGTGATCTTCAAGCTTTTAAAACAATCCCTGATCTTTACATCCATGTGGATGCTGTTCAGGCACCAGGTAAAATTCCGGAGTGGTTCGAACTTTGTGGCGGAGATGCATGGACTTTTTCTGCTCATAAGTTTGGCGCACTCAAGGGTGTGGGATTTACGTTAATGAAAAAAGATCTGCCCTTTACGGCACTCCTTCTGGGTGGAGGACAGCAGTTTAATTTACGATCGGGAACTGAAAATGTTCAAGGGGTTCTGAGTCTGAGTTTGGCCCTAAAAGATTTAAAAAAAATCAGTGTAGAAAAGACGGCAGAAAAAAGATTACAGTTTGTAGATTTTTTTAATAAAAACTTCTTAGATGTGGCCACACTTCTTCAGTCACCAAACAGAAAAATAAACAGTAATACCGTTTATTTTTATCTTCATACTCTTACTTCAGATGTAGCACTCGCTTTGTTTGATATCCAGGGGCTTGAGATTAGTGCGGGTTCGGCCTGCTCTTCCGGTGCGGCCAAGGCCAGTGCCATCTTATTGGCGCTGAATCTTAAAGAAGTTGCCAGAAATGGTCTGAGATTGTCTTTTGCATTGGATTTTACCGATGAAGATTTAGAACAACTCAAAACTCAAATGCTCATAATATTACTTAAACTAAAGTCTGTTTAGTTGATATATTTTCACAAAATCTTATAATGGTCGTATATGGCAATGCTTGATCGAATTAAAAAGGGCCAGCTCGAAGGATTTAAAGAATTCGTTCAGAGTATGGAGATTACTGGGCCACAGACTCGGCAGCAGATTTTTACCTCAGGTGTTCTTGAGGATCCTATTTATATGGACTGGGTGATGAAAAACCTAAAAACCTTTGATGATTTTGTAAGTCTGCCTAGCGAAGAGATTGAAAAGGTTCTTTTGAGTCAAGATCAAATCATATCCATGTTTGCTAAAATCGTTCACGGATATCCCGAAGATAAACTACTTGCAATTGAAAATGTGCTCCCTAGGCTCATGTCACGATTTAAAGATGAACTCTCTTATCTTAAAGAAGTCACTCCCGCAGAAAAAGATTCGGCCAAGTTTTATCTGGTTAAAACGACTCGCAAACTTCAGAATGAAGAAAAAATTCATGGTTTCCTATGGAAGCTTCCTCCGCCAGATGTGCTTTTTAATCGTCAGTTTCGAGATGGACACAACACCATTATCTTTGAAAATGGTGTTACTGCAGCTGAAGGAACTTATCTTAAGGGAAAACGTTTTGGTCCTTGGGTACATAACTACGATACGGGCAAGATGCTCGCTGAAGGTGATTATTCTGATGGACTCAAGTCGGGTTTCTGGACCTTTTATTATGGTTCAGGGGCCATTAAAGCAAAGGGTAAATATAAAAGTGATTTAAAGCACGGGCGCTGGGAAGAGTGGGATCGTTCTGGTGGCCGATTAGAAGTGGATTACAGTGAAGGTGTTAAAGTCTAGTCTTCTTCAAAGTGGATATCTTCAGAAATTTTCACTCCATCAATCATACGGTCATTTTTTTCTTCAATAAAATCAAAACGAATAGGTTCAGTGCCATCAAATTTTTCATCAAAAGCAATTGTTATGGTTCGAGGTGCAATATCCATGAGGGAATTAAGATAATAACATTTTCCAAAAAGTTCGATTGCCTGATCATCCAATGTCACATGACGGAAATCGGATTCATCAATGAGAGGGTTATGGGACGTATTCTTAACAATGATAGCACCTTGGATTTTCTCTTTCGGAAGGTCTTTAGTCGTTCCCCAAGTGGAGAGTTGAAAATAGTCCAAGTGAAATGTTGAATTTCCATAGACAAGACGGCGAGGAATGATCATCCGGGAAAGAAAACGTCTGGTGGTCTCATCTTTTGCCTTACGGGCCAGTTTTTCGGCCAGCATGGTGTCTTCGATGCGAATAATATAGTGCCCTGGATGTTTGGTGGCACGGAAGAGAATGTATTGAAAAGCGATGCTAAATAGAGTGAAGAGCTTTTGCTGGTCTAAGTGGACATGTTTAGCGGGATTTTCGACTAAGGCCTTAACGGCTTCGTAGAGTGTTGTTTTATCTAAGTCTTTCTTACCATTCATCCTCCTTATTTCGTTCAAAAAGTTTGTTTTGGCAATAAGCAAAAGGTGCATGATGAGGGGAAAAAAATTGACGAAACACACTGCGTTCCATTAAGATGCAGGCTAAATTTTATATTTAAATTATTTGGAGTGCAAATGATCGACAAAAATTTGGCGAAAACCAGAAACATTGGTATTTCGGCCCACATCGACTCTGGTAAGACGACGCTGTCAGAACGTATCTTGTTCTACTGCGACAAAATTCACAAAATAGAAGACGTTAAAGGCGGCGGCGCAGGTGCTACCATGGATCACATGGAGCTTGAGCGTGAGAAGGGTATTACGATTACTTCAGCAGCTACAACTGTTGAATGGACTGGCGTTGATGCAAAAGGAGTTACTTTTGCTGAAGGCGACCAGAAAAATATCAAGATTAACTTGATTGACACTCCGGGACACGTGGATTTCACAGTTGAAGTTGAGCGTTCTTTACGAGTTCTAGATGGCGCAATCCTTGTTATCTGTTCAGTTGCTGGGGTTCAATCTCAGTCAATCACAGTTGATAGACAGATGAAGCGTTACCGCGTTCCACGTCTTGCGTTCCTTAATAAGATGGATCGTATGGGTGCTAATCCGTATAACGGCGTTAAAGCTCTTCGTGAAAAACTAAATCACAATGCAGTTCTTATGCAGCTTCCAATCGGTGCTGAAGAAAACTACAACGGGTGTATAGATCTCGTTACGATGAAGGCTTTCTATTTTGATGGTGATAACGGTGAAATCGTTCGTGAAGATGCAATTCCAGCAGAGTTGGCAGATCAAGCAGCTAAAGCTCGCGAAGAAATGTTAGATGTTGTTTCAGCTTTCGACGATCAGATGATGGAAGACATTATTGAAGGAAAAGAAGTTACCGAAGAAACGATCCATAAAGCAGTTCGGACTGGTGTTAACTCACTTAAGTTCACTCCCGTTTTTCTTGGATCAGCGTTCAAAAATAAAGGTGTTCAACTTCTATTGAATGCTATTGCTCGTTACCTTCCATCTCCAGTTTCTTGTGAGAAGCCAAAAGCTATCGATTCAAAAATTGGTGAAAAAGTTGATCTTCAACCAGATCAGGATTTGCCTTTAGTCTGTATGGCATTCAAAATTACTGATGAGCAGTTTGGACAGTTAACTTACACTCGTATCTATCAGGGTAAACTCACAAAAGGTGACACTCTCATTAATACGCGTACTAAAAAGAGAGTTCGAGTTGGTCGTATTGTTCGTATGAACTCAAATGATCGTGCGAATATCGACTGGGCCGGAGCTGGTGACATTATTGCGATGATTGGTGTTGACTGTGCTTCAGGGGATACTTTCGTAGCTGAGGATGGAAACGTAGAACATCTTTCATGTGAAGGAATGCATGTTCCTATCCCTGTTATTGAACTTTCAATTAAAGCTAAAGATAAAGAAATGCAAGCGCGTATGTCCAAAGGCCTACAACGTTTTATTAAGGAAGATCCTACTTTCCATCTTTTCACAGATGAAGAGTCTGGTGAAACACGTATCGCGGGTATGGGAGAGCTTCACCTTGAGATTTATGTTGAGCGTTTAAAACGTGAATATAAAGCTGAAGTAGATGTTGGTGCTCCACAGGTTAACTATCGTGAAACAATTCGCGGTGAAGCTCGCCTTGAGTACACTCATAAGAAACAAACAGGTGGTTCGGGCCAGTTTGCAAAAGTTGCCGGTAAGATGAGACAATTAACTGCCGAAAGAAAAGAGCGTGAAGACCAGGTTTTCCGTTTTGTTAACGAAATTAAGGGTGGTGTTATTCCAAACGAATTCATCCCTTCATGTGAAAAAGGCTTCATGGATGTCATGAACAAGGGACCTCTTGCAGCGTTCCCTGTTATCGACATCGAGTGTTTTCTACAAGACGGTCAGTACCATGATGTGGATTCTTCAGATCTTGCATTCCGTATTGCTGCCCGTATGGCACTTCGTGAGGCCATTAAGAACGCAAACCCAGTTCTTCTTGAGCCAATCATGAAAGTAGAAGTTGAAACTCCACAAGACTATCAAGGTTTTGTTATCGGAGATTTATCTTCTCGTCGTGGTGTGATTCTAGGATCTGAGTCAACTGATTCTGGTGATGCTGTTATTAATGCTCACGTTCCACTTTCTGAGATGTTTGGTTATGCTACCGTTCTTCGTTCAGGTACAGCTGGTAAAGCTGGTTACTCAATGGAGTTCGCAAAGTATGAGCAGTGTCCGTCTCACGTTCAAGAGAAAGTGATTGTTGCTCGTAAGGAAAAACTTGCTGAGCGTGCTGACTAGTATCTTCGAAATTTAGTTTTCAAAAAAGGCTTGGATTTATTCCAGGCCTTTTTTTTCTTTTTTTTCGTACAGCTTCGACGGCTCACCTACATTAATTTCTATTTACTATGCATATGTAGTAGCATAACTAATATAATGACTAACTTCATTTTTTGAAAGTCAGGTGTATATGATTGAATCTTCAATGCTTCAGGTGCTTATCGCTCTCTCGCATAATGAGAATATCTCTAAAGCGGCCCAAGAATTAAATGTTACTCAGAGTGCAGTTTCACAGGCCCTTAAAAATTTAGAGGCCAAGGTAGGGTTTCCTATTGTCACGAGACAAGGGAAATCAGTTACACTCACAGAGAATGGTATGCGCCTTGCAAGAGTGGCCAAACAGTATTTTAAACGAATTGATGAAACTATTGAACAAATCCATCTTGAGAATCATGAGATTAAGGGCAAACTTCATGTGGGCTCGCTTTATGGGCTTGGAAAAACTTGGTTATCAAGCCGTATGCTTGATTTTCTCTCGGCCTATCCTCAATTAGAAGTACGTCTATCTATGGATTTTCCAGAGGCCATCATCAAAAAATTTGAACAACATGAAATTGATTGTCTTATCATTCCAGAATATTTGGTACCTGCATTTGCTGATAAAAAAGAATTACATGATGAGTACACGACTTTGGTTTTTCCAGATTCGGATAAGTTTCCAATCACAGCAAAAACGGATTTAAAAGAGATTCTCACTTATCCTTTCATTTTTTATGACAACAACGATCCCACCTTCTATCGATGGTGTCGGGAAAAGTTTGGAGTCGTGCCAAGAAATATTAAACCTCGCCTGGTGGTAAATTCATTTGGACAGATGCTTCAAGCTGTAAACGAGGGATTGGGATTGGCGATCGTGCCTACTCATGTTCTTAAGCGCTCCCATACGAGATCAAAAGTGAAAACGGTTGGTAAAGAATTCGAAGTCTTCAATAATAAGGTTTCTTTCGCTTTTCATGCAGATGATGCAGATAATTATAAGATTAAAGAGCTATATAAGTTTCTTTTGGAAGTTGCTCGGGAATTATGAGTCTAGATTCAAAAAAATTTTCTTCTGAGTTACCAGAGTTTTTTTCTTTAATCTTCAAAGATATCTTGCATCAGGGCCTTGTCCCTATTCTGGTTGGTGGTTCTGTGAGAGATTTTTTTCTCACTGGGAAAATGGGTTATGATTGGGATCTGGAGCTTCATCACGAGACGATGATATTTAGCTTAGAGCAGTGGAAAGATTTTGGGCGATCCCTTCTTAAAAAAGGAAAAGTTACATTTTTACCCTATGAAGTTATTCGTTTTGAGATCAATGATCATCAGTTAGAGTTTTCTCCTCCACGCAAAGAAAAGTTTGATGATACAAGTTCTGAACATAAAAACTTTGAGGCCTCTTTTGATTACCGCATGCCCTTTGAACAAGCCGTTTTGCGGCGTGATTTTACCATCAATGCCATGGGTATTTGTTTTAAAAATCTTAATGATTTTGAACTTCTGGATCCTTTGTTGGGACTTGAGGATTTAAGAAAGGGCATTCTTCATCCCTGTAGTTCTGATTTTCATAAAGATCCTGTGAGATTTTTACGAGCACTTCGGTTTTTAAGAAAGTTAAAATTTATGGCGAGTCCTGAGCTTAAAAAAGAACTCAGAAAGATGAAGGTTTCTGGTGTGAGTCCTAATTATCTTTGGAGCGAAATGCAGAAATCTGGAGATGGCCTTGGATTTTATTTAGATCTAATAGATGAGTCTGAGTTCCATCCTGAATTGAAATTACCTCTGGATAAAAGTGTCTCTTTAAAAAAAGATGAGCTTGCTCGAGTCTTAAAGGATACGTCAAGTCATGAGTGTTGGATGATTGCCCTGGAGTGGGTAGGGATATCTTGTGGCCCTTGGCAAAACTATTTTTCTTTAAGCCCTGAATTTACAAAAAAGTTTTCTCGTTGGGCGTTTGAATCTAGATTGTTTAAAAATATTTCTCCTGAAGTCTTTCGAGGAGATTTTGAAAGAATTCGATTGATACCAGAATTTGACTCTGTTTTTAATTGGTTTATCACCACAAAGAAGTTGTTACAAAAAAAACCTAATCTTCCATTGTTAACAATAATTGAAGATTTTCTCCCTTCTTGGATTTCTCTTTACCGATTTGAAGTTTTAAATGATGTTAAACACATCGACCCACCCTTAAGGGCCAGGTATCAAGTATGGGATTTATGTCAGCGCCTGTGATCCTTAACTGGTTGCATGAGAGCTTATCTTTTGAACGTTCAAGACTTAAACAAGAATTAGAAGACATTTACATCGAGAGTTCCATGGCCGGAACATTTAAAGATCCAGAAGCTTTTAAGACCTTCCTTTGGAAGTATTTAGGATTCTATCTTCATTATTATCCAGAATTTATTTGGGTTGCTCTAGGGAGCGATCTAGAGTGTTTGGGTTATGTTTTGGGTGCTCCAAGATCAGATCATGAAGAACTTCTGAAGATTCAGCCTCATTTGAAACTATTTGAGAATTGTTTTAAACGTTTCCCGGCCCATTTGCATTTGAATTGCCATAAAAGTTATAGGGGAGTAGGCATCGGAGGGGAACTTGTCAGAACGTTTGAAAATGACATCAAAACAATATCATCTGGGCTTCATATCATTACAACAACGGATGCAAGGAATCGTAGTTTTTATCTTAGGCATGGCCTATCAAATGAGTTTAAAATGTTTTATAAAAATACCCCCCTGGTATTAATGGCAAAGGATCTTTAGATGCATATGATTTTTCTTTTTTTATGTATGGCCTTCGTTACCCAAGCAGCTGATGAAGTCACTCCTACAATTGCATTTGATGGCTCGCTGGAATTTATTGATGACCTTGAGTTTGAAAATATGGATCTTGCCATCCAGAGGCAACTGGAAAATTTTGCTAAAAAACCCATGTCAGGATCCATTCGTTTTGGTTCGAAGCTTTATGCAAAAACGGATTTACGGGAATCACTTTTACTTCTTAAAAAGCTTTATAAAAAGTATCTGTCCTGTAATGGCCCTGAGTGCCGAAATATTTTAAATCGTGAAGTAAATTCTTTATTTGATCTTTATATACCGATTTCTACCAACGGTACTCAGTTCACATCTTATTATTCTCCGGATGTGCACGCTTCACGAACTCCGAGTGAAAAATACCGTTATCCCATCTATAAAAGGGCACCTTCTGAGCTTCATTTGAATCCCACTCGCGCAGATATTGATTACCGAGGGGCCCTTACTGGCAAGAGCTTGGAACTTTTTTGGCTCTCGGAGTCTTATTTTGATATTTACTTATTACAAGTACAAGGAGGTGGAAGAATTAAGATTGAAGATGCTGATGGAAATATTGAAACAAAATATTTAAGTTTTGAGAGCAAAAATGATTTTTCTTTTAAAATGATTTATAAATATATGCTCGAACGAGGATATTTAACTTCTGCCACAACATCGGTTCATCATCAAAGAGAGTTCTTTTATAGACATCCAGAAAAACATGAAGAAGTTTTTGAGCAATGTCCATCGTATGTTTATTTTAAAGAAACAAATGTTGGGCCTTTAGGGACAGAAAATATCTCTTTAACAGAAGGCAGATCTCTTGCGATCGATAATAGAATTTATAAAAGCACTGGCCTTATTAATTTTGTAAGAACAAAAAGGACCGTGAGATTTGATGCTCAAGGGAATGCCGTTAAAGGGCCTTTTTCGAGATTTTTCATTGCTCAAGATACCGGAGGTGCCATTCGTGGTAATGCTCGCTGTGACCTTTATTTTGGATATGGGGCCGAGGCGGAAATGGTGGCCTATAATATGAATGATATTGGGGAGCAATACTTTTTGATGAAAAAATAAATTATGCCGGATTAGGTGAATCAAAAAACTTCACTTCGATTTGTGGAAAATCATGTCTTATTTTATTCATCAAAGCGATAATGCCGAAACGTTCCGTGGCATGATGTCCGCCAGCAAAATAATGAATACCGGCCTCAATGGAATCATGCCAATTGTATTCTGAAATTTCTCCAGTGAGATAGGCATCTAGACCTTCATCTAATGCTCGTACCCAATCATTATTGGCCCCTCCTGTAATGATACCTATGCTTTTAATCATTTTATTTTGATCAGGAGTTGCCAGGATCACAGAGTGATTGAGAACAGTTTCTAGTTTTATTTTAAGCTCTTGGGCAGTGATGGGTGTGACAAAAGTTCCTTTCGTGCCCAGAGCTCGGTTTTTTTGAATAGCAAAGGGAGCAAATTGAGTCAGACCAATCTCTTTACCTAGGGACACAGCATTACCTATTTCTGCGTGGCCATCTAAAGGTAGATGATAAGCAAATAAGTTGAGATCGTTTTTTACGGCAAGTTTAATTCGTTCACCCCACGGCCCTGTGACAGTTCGTGGTCCTTGGTATTTCCAAAAAATTCCATGATGCACAATAAGACTGTCTGCGCCCCAAGTCAGGGCACTCTTAAGGGAGTCTTGAGTGGCAGAAACAGCAAAGGCGAGTTTTTTAAGCTCCTTTTTCCCTTCAATCTGCAATCCATTCGGAGCGTAATCCTCAAAAAGTCCTGGAGTGAGTAAGATATTTAAATAAGAGGCGAGATCTGTTTGTGAGATAGACATGTTGATTCCTTTTCAATCACTTATGATTCTAATACAATTTTTTCGTCTAAAACAAAGGATTAAGCGATGAAATTTAAACCTGGAATTGTCTTTGGATCTGCACTTCAAGATCTTTATCAGTATGCCAAAGAAAATAAGTTTGCCTTGCCGGCGGTGAACGTTACCGGGACAAATACGGTGAATGCTGTTTTAGAAACGGCCAAACTCATGAACTCACCAGTCATTATTCAGTTCTCAAATGGTGGCGGACAGTTTTATGCAGGTAAAGGTTTAAAGCTAGAAAAGGATCGTGCGGCCGCCCTAGGGGCCATCTCTGGCGCACATCACATCCATCTTCTTGCCGAACATTATAAGGTTCCAGTGATCATTCATACTGACCATGCGGCAAAAAAACTTCTTCCATGGATTGATGAAATGCTTTTAGTGGGAGAGGCCCATTTTAAGCAATATAAATATCCTCTTTTTTCTTCTCATATGCTTGATCTGTCTGAAGAGTCATTAGAAGAAAACGTTGGGACCTGCCGTAAATATTTAAATCGCATGAATGCCATTGAAACAGGCATTGAAATTGAGTTAGGGGTGACTGGTGGAGAAGAAGATGGAGTGGATAACACCGATATCGATAACTCAAAACTTTATACTCAACCTGAAGATGTGGCCTACGCTTATTCGCAGCTTCGTGAAGTGGGATCAAATTTCACTATTGCGGCCTCTTTTGGTAACGTTCATGGTGTTTATAAACCAGGAAACGTCAAACTCTCTCCTGTTATTCTTAAAAATTCACAAGATTTTGTTCAAAAAAAATATTCTACAAGTTCTCGTCCCGTTTCATTTGTTTTTCATGGCGGTTCTGGCTCACTTCAGTCCGAAATCCGTGAGGCCATTGATTATGGTGTGATTAAGATGAATATCGACACTGATATGCAGTGGGCATTCTGGGATGGTATTAAGACTTTTTATATGGAGAAAAAAGATTATCTTCAGGCACAATTGGGGAATCCTGAGGGTGCAGATGCTCCTAATAAAAAATATTATGATCCAAGAGTGTGGTTAAGAAAAGGCGAGGAGAATTTTATTAAACGTCTGAAAGTTGCTTT
>CAMCZE010000090.1 GCA_945885655.1 Bacteriovorax stolpii
GTCACGAAGAGCACGTTGGATGAAAGAAAGATCTTGATGAAGTTCAACAGGCGCTTTTGATTTTTACAATTTCTTTTGAACATCTTTCCAGATCTTCACGAGATTATTGTAATCACTTTTAAGCACTTTATAACTCTGACCTTCGGCCACTGTTCGAGCGATGATACCCACACCTTCTGGCTTAATCGAATCCAGAATATCTTTTAATCTTTTTCTTTCTTCTTCTGATTCAATTCGGCGAGAAACACCTGTGTGCTCGATGAAAGGCATGTATACAATATGTCTTCCGGCCAAAGTGATGTGTCTAGTTACCCTTGGACCTTTAGTCGAAATAGGTTCCTTCGCAATTTGCACCACGATCTCGTCACCCTCTTTTAAAAAATCTTGAATCTTCACATCCGGACGAAACTTCATATCAACAGTTTCTGTCAGAGTGGAGAATTCATCAGGGATCACTTCTCCTAGACGTTTAGAATTTGCTTCAGTCGCTTCCACTCTTTGCTGCATTTCTCTTTGCTCATTCAAAGTTGGAATGTAAGCGTCATCCACATAAAGAAAAGCGGCCCGCTCCTGTCCAATGTCTACAAACGCCGATTGCATACCAGGAAGTACCCTTAAGACTTTACCTAGGTAAATGTTTCCAACAATCGGTGCTGATTCATTTTTGTGGGAGTGTCGCTCAATAAGAAAATCCAGGATCTCACCATTTTCAATGAGCGCAATACGCGATTCATTGTGAGTCTGGTTGACCACAAGTTCTTTTGCCATGAATAAATGTCCTAATCTAAAAACTTAAAATAAATTAACTTCAGGATACAGGTATTTATTCCAAATAAAAAGCCGGCAAATATATGCTGCGCTTAGGTAAGCATTCCTACGATAGTGGCCGTTAGCAATGATGCAATGGTTCCGCCTATTAAGGCCTTGATTCCTAATTCAGAAAGCATGCTGCGTTTGGATGGTGCAAGTGCGCCAATTCCTCCAACTTGAATACCTATAGATGAAAAATTTGCAAATCCACTAAGTATATAAGTCGCCATAATGATCGATTTAGGGTCCTTGAGCACCCCACTATCTTTCATTTTGCCAAGTGTTGTATAGGCAACAAATTCATTTAAAATCGTCTTTTCACCAAGAAGCTGACCAATATAAACCATATCTGACTTTGCAATCCCTAGTAACCAAACAAATGGTGCACAGATATAACCTAAAACAAATTGCAGAGTGAGCCCTGTATATTGACCATCTGTTGTGGACTGAATAAGCGTATTGAGACCACTGTAATAGCCAACAACATCATTAAGTAGGTAATTTACCATCGCAATCATTGCGATAAAAACAATCAACATAGCACCAACGTTGAAAGCAAGCTTTAATCCATCTTCTGTGCCCACAGCGATGGCCTCAATCATATTTGTACCAATTTTTTCTTCAGAAATTTCTAATCGCTCATCAATTTCTTCAGTTTGCGGAAGTAGCATTTTAGAAACAACAATGGTTGCTGGAGCAGACATCACAGATGCTGCAAGTAAGTGCTTAGCAAAGAAAAGCTGCTGAACTGGATCACCACCACCTAAAAAACCAACATAAGCCGCAAGCACACCCCCAGCAGTATTGGCCATACCACCTACCATAACACAAAGAATTTCTGAACGAGTCATCTTTGGAAGATAAGGTTTAATGAGAAGCGGGGCTTCTGTTTGACCTAAAAAAATATTAGCGGTTGTTGATAAATTTTCCGCACCAGAGATTTTCAAAAACTTTCCCATTATCCAAGAAAGTCCATAAACAATTTTTTGAAGAATACCAAGGTAAAAGAGAAGACTGGTTAAGGCCGAGAAAAAAATAATCGTAGGAAGAATCTGGAAAGCAAAAATGAAACCGACTGATTTCACATCAAGTAAGTTTCCAAAAACAAAACTTGAACCCTGACGAGTAAAATCTAAAACAACAACAAAAAAGCTACTCACTTTATCAAAAATGGCGGCAATAAAAGGAACGTGAAGAATACCAACGGCAAAAACCACTTGAAGTAGAAATCCTAAACCAACGAGCCTCCACGGAATATCTTTTTTCTTAGAGCTAAAGAGGTAGAGAATAACTCCAAGAACAAAAATCCCAAGGACACCACGCAGGAAAGACTCTAAGTTCATAAGACTCCTAGACATTAGTCGTGCTAATACAAAGGTTAAGAATAACTCGCGGGGTTATATCTAAAGAATCATATAGATGGCAAGAAGTTTAGAAATTCATTTGCCATACCCGAGTGCCAAATTGCACCTCAGGAAATGCAAGATCTTGACTGTTTTCAAGGTGCCACGCCAATCTTTCAGAAGTTTTGAAATAAACACTGGCCTCTTCATTGGCCGCATCCTCTTCTTCAATGGATTCTTGTCCTCTTTGTGCACTGTTGTAAGCTACAAAAACGACCCCAGCAATAACCCCTAGGGCCCCGCCTGTCCAAATGTTAGAAAGATGTTTAGCAGGCTTTTCTACGAAAGAAAGTGTTGATAATCCAAGAATCGCACCCGCCACACCAGCACCCACCACAAGGATCACGTCATTTTGTGTATTTTTTAAAACATCGTCACCCCCATCTGCACCTTCAGCATCTTCGTTTTGGGCCCAAACAGGGTTCATAAGTGCTATTTGAAAAATAACGAGAAAACTTAATAGCTTTTTCATCTCAATCCTTCGACCAACGTTTGCCAAGGGGAATACCTATGACTATGATAAGTTCCTCTCTTGAAGATGGCAAACTGGTTGTTGCATTGTGAGTACAAAAATGAGTTCCCAAAATTTTGACGTTTATTCCCTCATCGATAAAAAGAAAAAGGGCCTTAAACTCAGTGATCCCGAAATAAAATGGTTTATCCAAAACTACACAGATAATCATATTGCCGATTATCAAATGTCTGCCATGTTAATGGCCATGTTTCTTAAAGGTATGGATGGCAAGGAAACCGCTTCTCTAACTGATGCCATGCTTGAGTCAGGTGAACAGCTAAGTTTCCCTGGAAAAAATGTAGTGGATAAACATTCCACTGGCGGTGTTGGTGATAAGGCATCTTTTATTTTAGCACCAATTGCAAGCGCGGCAGGAGTAAAGGTTCCCATGATCGCCGGTAGAGGTTTAGGCCATACTGGTGGCACAGTCGATAAAATTGAGGCCATTAAAGGTTTTAATATTAATTTAGATCTTAAAGTTTTTGAAGAAAAACTAAAAACAGAAGGACTTGTTCTCATCGGACAAACTCCAGAGATCGCTCCCGCTGATCGTTTGATCTATGCTCTTCGTGATGTGACGGCCACAATTGACAACATTCCTCTGATCACAGCATCGATTATGAGTAAAAAGTTGGCCGAAGGTGCTAATGCAATGGTTTTCGATATTAAAACCGGCACAGGTGCTTTCATGACAAAAACGAAAGACGCTCGTGCTTTAGCAAAAAGTCTTATTCAAACAGCAAAACGTTTTAAGAAAAAATCTATCGCTCTCATTACGGACATGAATCAACCACTCGGAAATGCTGTAGGACACACTCACGAAATTATTGAGTCCATCGAAACTCTCAAGGGGAATGGTCCAAAAGATCTAACCGATCTTTCTCTAACTCTTGCTGCTCATATGATCCATATCGGGGGAGTTGAAAAAACGTTTGCGAAGGCACTCACCAAAGCAAACCTCATGTTAAGTTCAGGTAAGGCCCTTGAGGAATTCAGACGTCTTATTCGCTCTCAAGGCGGAGATGAACGTGTGATTGATGATTACACTCTTATGCCTCAGGCTAAAGTCGCAACTCAAGTCCTTGCTCCTCGTAGGGGCTCTATCAAAATGTTTGATAACCGTCTCATTGGTCTACTCCTTATTGATCTAGGCGGAGGACGTAAATCCAAGACTGATCAAATTGATCATGCCGTTGGTTTTATTTTCCATAAGAAGATTGGAGATACGATAAAAAAAGACGAGCCCATTTTTACCATTTATCACCACTCTCACCAACAAGAAGCAGTTACCAGAATTAAAACTAAATTTTTGAAAGAGGGACTTACAATGACATCACAAAAAGTTCGTCCATCAAAACTCATCATTGAGACAATCAAATAAGGAAAGCTTGTATGACTATGACTATGACTAAAATTTTTGAGGCTTCTCAGTACATCCTCTCTAAAATAACATCAAAACCTAAAATCGGCATAGTGCTGGGCTCAGGTCTTGGGATTTACGTTGACCAGATCCAAAATAAAATAGTCATTCCTTATCAAGATATTCCTCACTTTAAACGCACTTCTGTTGAAGGTCACTCTGGCTGCCTCATCGTGGGAGAAGTTCATGGTGTGACAGTAGTTGCACTCCAGGGTCGCCTTCACGCTTACGAAGGTCACCCCATGGATGAGATTGTTTTACCAGTACGGGCCATGGCGGCTTTAGGGATCGAAATTTTATTTCTTACGAATGCTGCCGGAGGTGTGAATCTTGATTATCATCCAGGAAATCTTGTTGCGATTGAGGATCATATTAATTTAAGTGGAAGAAATCCACTGGTTGGACCTAACATGGCCGAACTAGGTCCTCGTTTTCCAGATATGGGA
Source organism: Bacteriovorax stolpii (assembly GCA_945885655.1). Classification (GTDB taxonomy): domain Bacteria; phylum Bdellovibrionota; class Bacteriovoracia; order Bacteriovoracales; family Bacteriovoracaceae; genus Peredibacter. The sequence goes on from CAMCZE010000090.1 coordinate 4,594, forward strand.
AATGCTTATGATAAAGAATTAAGAGACATCGTGAGAACTATTGCTAAAAATCATCATGTTGATATTAAATCTGGAGTTTATTGTTCAGTTTTAGGACCAACTTATGAAACACCTGCAGAGATTAGAATGCTTCGTGTCCTGGGTGCTGACATGGTGGGCATGAGTACTGTTCCCGAGGTCATTGCCGCCAATCACCTCGGTTTAAGAGTGGCCGGCGTTTCTTGCATTACCAATTATGCTGCCGGAATTAAGGCCGAAAAACTCAGCCATGCTGATGTTAAGAAGGTGGCAGAAAAGGCCATGGTTGGTTTTGCCACAGTTTTAACTGAAACTATTGGAGAACTTAAGAAGATGGGAAAAGTGTAATGAGTAAAAACTTGAGAGACCTCGCCCTTAATGCTTCTAAAAATGCCCACTCACCCTACTCTAAGGTTAATGTTGGCTCGGCACTTCAAACTGAAGATGGAACCATTTATTATGGATGCAACATTGAGAACTCAAGTTTTGGTGGAACGGTCTGTGCTGAGAGAGTCGCGATCTGGAAAGCCGTTTCCGAAGGACACAAAAAAATTAAAAAAATTTATGTTTATACTCATGCCGGATGGCCTCCTTGTGGAATGTGTCTTCAGGTTATGACAGAGTTTGCGACCCCAGATCTTGAGATCACTTTAGGAGATAAGTCCGGAAAAGAAATGACAAAAACCTTAAAAGAGTTTTTGCCCGAAGCCTTTACTCCAGCTCACATGAAATAATATAACTATCAAAAGGAAGGGAGCGAATGTTCCTTTTAAACATATGCAAGACACCATTTATAATAGCTCTCATGAACTCTTAAGTTCCCTCAGATTTTGTGTGATCGATCTTGAGACAACTGGAGGGAATGCTGAAACAGAAAAAATTATCGAAATCGGAATGGTCAAAATTGATAATCGCAAAATTTCAGAAGAAAGAAGTTTTCTTGTTAATCCGGAAAAAGATATTCCTGACTTCGTTCAAAAGCTAACCGGAATTCGTAAAATCGATGTCGAGCATTCTCCAAAGATTGAAGAAGTTATTGATGAAATCATAGAGTTTATCGGAGACTCTATTCTTGTGGCACATAATACTTCTTTTGATATTCCTTTCTTAAATGGTGTTTTAAAAAAACTTCAACGTCCCATCCTGGATAATAAAGTTATTTGTACCAACATCATGACTAAATATATGATCCCAGACATTATGAGTTCAAACCTTAACTATATGTCTCAAATTTTTAATATCCCCCACTCTCAGGCACATCGGGCCATTGAAGACGCTCGAGCGACAGGAAATCTTTTACTAAAGTATCTTGATATTTTTGAAAGTAAAAATATTCGTAAGATAAATCAGCTCTATTACCCCCGAAATAAGTTCGAGCTAGATCGTGCAATCATTGAACACAGTGAGGGGCTTGAAAAAGTTTTTAATTCCTTAAATGAAATTGAAAATCCTTGTGTCGTTTCTGTTAAAGGGGACAACGGAGTGGTACTCACCATCCTGCCACTTAAAAACCCAAAAAAAGAAGCGGAAGGGCTCAAGACTTATTTTCAAGAATTCCGATGGAGTCAAATACATATCAGACTCTGTGGTCCGTTTATAGAAGGACTCTTTTTCTTAAATGCAAATTATATTAAAATCCCAGAGAGTTACAGAAGCAAGACAGTAGAATACCTTAAATCTCATCATCAAACTTCAGCATCTCCCAAATTTATTGATGAAAATGACTTTATCATCACTCCCCATCTAATTAATGGGCAATTCATAGTTTATTCATTTTTAAACTTTTCTCCCTACTCTCAACTTATTTTTAAGTTTCCTTCACATAAGAAAAAACTGCATCAGTTTTTACTAGGACAAATAAGCCGATTTGAAACTCAACAAAAAGGTCGGAAAAAAGTCATTATTCAAAACGACATTAAGGATATTTTCTTAGGTCTTTTTAACGATGCTTTGATTCAAGAGCCGAAAGTTTATCTAACGCTTAAAATCAGCGACATCAGAGATGAAAGAAAAGCTTATTTAGACAAGATTGAATTATTGGCAGATGAAGAATCAGATCGTTATCAATTCCCCGCTAAGCATCTCTAATTGGATTTGAAATAAAACGTAAAGAGTAATCTGAAACCTGAAGAACAAAGTTCTCAATCGTAATAAGATTTTGTATCAGTTTTGAGAGACTCAAGTTTGAAACATTAAGTTCAGTTAATTGAATTTGTATTTCTTGTGAAGATTCAATAATTTCCCCACGGATCACTTTTTCAATTTGATTTTTATTTGCCACTAGGAGCTGGTGCGAATACAGGGTCATGAGCTCACCTAAGATGAGATAAAATGTCATTGTCAAAAGACTTGGGTTAACATTTGATCTAAAATCCGTGTGTTTTGAATAATTAAAAGAAAAACGAATGCCACTCTCCACAGTCCGGAATCGTAATAAATTCTGGGCCTGTTGGTAACAGACTTCAATCAAACTCATTTTTGATTCAAAAGGAAGGCTACTTCGTGGATTAACCCGGGAAAATCCTAAAAATGTTTCAATAAGTTGTTTGCAACGAGTGGCCCCATTTTTCATTTCATTTAATGTTTGCCTAGGCTCTTCTTCATTTTCATCTAGTAGAAGAAGAGTCAATGCTGCATGAATTCCTGCCACGGGATTATTTAACTCATGAGCGATACTCGAGCTAATAATGCCTAATTCCTGACCTGAAGGCGTTATATTTCCATCACCTTTAACAAAAAAACTTTCCGTAAAAAAGACATATAGAATCTTTTTTTCATCCAAGTGATAAAACTCTTTTCGAAAAATATTATAAGGAATGTTTCCAACAGTGACTTTGTCTTTAAGGTTAAGTTTTAAACAATCCTGAGGTGAGAAACTAAGTTTAGGAAATAAACTATTATGCTGATAGATCTCTGCTTTTTCAGAAAGTAGAGCAACAGGAAAAGGGATGGCATCTAAAGCTCCTTCCCAAAGCTCTTCGTCAAAAAATGGATCCTGGATTTCTTGTTGAGAAGAAAAGAATCCCACCACTGTGTGGACAAAAAAGAATTTCCTTAAAAATGTAAAATAATCATCTTCATCAAGATTAAGCTCTATGGCCACAAATTCGCCCTTATATTTAGGAAGAACTAAAAGATGTTTTGAGGGAACTATTTTCCAGAGATTGGCACTTGAAAAAAATTGAAATTTATGGCGTTCAATATGCGCTTTTACGAATTGTTTAAGAACTTTCTCCACTTTGCTTAGGTCATCCGAATGAATAAGTTCTTTTTCTAGGCCCACTAAATACTGAGTATCCTCTAGAAGTGAAGATGACGTGGGAGCTGACTCACTTTCAAACATCTTCTGAGTGTAAGAACGGGCACGACTTTCAAACTTCCTGAGATTTTTAAGGCCTAATTCTAAAACTTGTTTCTTTTTATCTTTAAGAATATTTTTAAGAGATGGAAGGATAAAATGCTCTATCTGAGAAAAAGTCATATTATCGTCTAAGATACCATCAACATCAGACTGATCAAGATCCTGAGAAAAACTGAATAGGCCTTGATTACGTTCTTTTAAACAGATTTTTAATTGGGATGGTTGTTTGCTAAAATGAACAATGCTTTCAGAAACAAAATCAACAGTGAGTTTCTGAGGATTAAGGATATCAAATTCTTTAAGTTCAGTAATGAGAGAATCTTTAAATTCAACTAAAAAAGTGTCTAGACGTTTACGTAGATCACTGGGCAGGTGAGAATCAATTCGAAAATGTAAATATCCAGAATACTCAAGCATTACTCACGATAATACTTTTTACTCTCCTCTATCAAGCCAAAACCATCAATATATTGGCCTTGAACTTTAACACCCCAGTGCAAATGGGGAGCAGATGATCGACCAGTATTTCCAGAATGGGCAATCATCTGTCCTCTGTCCACAATATCACCGGCATTGACCAAGGTTTTTGAAAGATGTCCATAAACTGAAAAGACTTCTAATCCGTGATCTATAATCACTGTCCATCCAGTATAAAAAAGATCCCCTGCAAAAACCACCTTCCCGCGGTTGGCGGCCGGAACATTTTCTCCAATTGCCGCACGAAAATCGGTGCCTAAGTGCTGACCATTTTTTTCATCTTTAGTACCAGGATTATAAATTCTTCTCACGCCGTAGTAACTGGTAACTTTGGAATTCATCGGTTTAATAAAGGGCTTTTGGAATAAAAACTCTTCTACAGAATTAGAATAAATCTTATCCAAAATTTCTTGTTCATCACTGGCCCGTTTTTTTTCTTCCTCAGAAGTTGGTTTGATTTTTTTTGGATCGACAAAAAATTTCTCTAATTTATATTTACGCTTCTTAACCACAAAAGTTATTTTATAAGAATTGTGATCATCCTGCTGAACCTGACAACCAAAGTTTTTTATGAGTGAGAAATAACTTGCTGCTACGATCGCCAAAGCATTCTCTCCATGCACATGATACTTAATTTCCTGACCTTTGCAGGTCAATTTGGCATTATTTTTTGGCGTGGGAAATTCAAAAAAACGTATTTCACCTGGACTGATAGGGACAAAAACTTCTTTTTTAACATCTAAAGTTTGCGCACAGGCAACCGTGGTTAAAAAAATAAATGTTATAAGATGATGTTTCATCATTTAAACCTTTTGCGCAGATCCTTTTCCGTCATGGAAGTGGATTTCAAGCTTCGTTCCTGGTCGCTGGCCATTATATTGTTGCAAAGAAGTGACAATTTCTCCACTGACAATTTGTGTATAGGAATAACCACGCTCAAGTACTTGTTTAGGGCCCAAGGCATTCAAAACCTGCTCAAGCCTTGTTAACTTCTCTTGATAGAATCGAGACTTTGTCTCAGTACGATGAATCAGTCGTATCAGGTATTCATCTAATTTCTGGGAAGCCTCTCTATGACCTAATAATTCAGAGGCCCTATCACGTAAACGGATTTGAGAAAGCTTGTTTGATGCAGTTTGAATCTTCTGCCACATGAGGGACATAAGCTCCCTAGGGTGAAACTTCTGGTTCATTATCTCGATTCTCTGCTCAAGCCTGAACAGGTTGGCCTTAAGATGAGATTGGCAATAAACCATTCGTGACTTTAGTTCAGTTTGGGGTTGGGATAGAATTTCTGCTGCCGCAGTCGGTGTTTCTGAACGATGATCGGCCACATAATCACATAAAGTAAAATCTACTTGGTGTCCCACTGCACTGATGACTGGAATACTACATAGATCAATGGCACGTACAAGTCTCTCATCATTAAAGGCCCACAAATCCTCTAAACTTCCCCCTCCTCTTGTCAGCACAATCACATCAATGTTCCCAATTGATTGGGCCTTTAAAAGAGCAGCTAATAGAGAAGGTGCGGCCCCATCTCCTTGCACAACTGCCGGGATAATAAGTATATCCAACCAAATCGATCTTCTTTTAAATACATTTAAAAAATCTTGAAGGGCCGCTCCATGCTGGGCCGTAATGACGGCAATTCTTTTTGGCAAAAGTGGTAACGTTTTTTTTCTTTCAATATCAAAAATTCCCTCCTGCGAAAGCTTGGCCTTAAGACGTTCGTACTGAATTTTTAATTGACCGGCACCTGATGGCAAAATTCTTTTTGCCAAAATTTGAAAGGATCCACGTTTTTGATACACACTAATGGGGCCTGCTATAATGATCTTATCCCCATCTTTAAGAGTTCTAATTAAAGGATTTCTAAGAGCATCCATTTTAAAAAGAGCACAGGAAATACTGGCATTTTCATCTGAGAGATTAAAATACCAGTGACCGGCCGATGAAGGAGAAAGGTTTGTCACTTCCCCCTGGACCATCACCTCATGAAATTGATTTTCTAAGGTTTCTTTAATGGCCGCAACAAGGTCTGAGACCGAAGCGGTCTCAATGTTCATCATTTTTAATTCGCCTTTAAAACAGATTTAAAAACACTTAATCCTTGAAGATATCTTACTGCTTGAAGGACTTGATAATCTTCTGAAGCTACGTAAGTTTTAAAAATATCTTCCTGCTCTTTTTTCTCTTTAGAATTTTTCTTCTCTTTTAGTTCACTCACACGTCTTTGACGGTCTGCTTTTTCTGATGTCTCTCGAAGAAGCTTTTCTTCCGGACTTTCAATCGTAGCAGTAAGGTGATTCTTAAGATCCTTTTCACGGATATAGCGATCTTCCTTAAGGTCTTTCTCAAATGCTTCTTGATCCACTTCCTCAATTCGAACG